>WHTT01000056.1:0-9148 GCA_009377605.1 Luteitalea sp. | reverse complement strand
GACACCTGGCCCAAAGATGCGCGCGCCTCGGTCGGCGGCGCCAACAACTGGGCCGAGCTCTCCATCGACGCGGCCCGAGCCATCGTCTACGTGCCGACCAGCAGCGGCAAGTACAACTTCCACGGCGGCTATCGGCACGGCGACAACCTGTTTGCCAACTGCATCCTTGCGCTCGATGCGCGGACGGGTCGCAGGCTGTGGCACTTCCAGATGGTGCACCACGACATCTGGGACCTGGACAACAACGCCGCGCCGCAGCTGACGACCATCCAGCACAACGGACGGCAAGTCGACGTGGTCGCGGTCGCGTCCAAGACCGGCTATCTGTACGTGTTCGATCGGGTGTCGGGAGAGCCCATCTGGCCAATCGAGGAGCGCGCGGTACCGCAGGGCACGCAGGTGCCCGGAGAAAAGCTGTCTCCGACCCAGCCGTTTCCGACGAACCCTCCGCCGTTCTCGCGGCAGTCGTTCACGGCGGACGACAGCAACCCGTACATCCTCACCCCGAAGGAGCGCGAGGAGTTCCGGCAGCGCGTGGCGCGCGCGCGAAACGATGGCCCGTTCACGCCGATCGGCTTCGACGAGGTGGTGCACATGCCGGGCAACCAGGGCGGATCGAACTGGGGCAGCACCGCCAGCAATCCTGCGGACGGACGCGTGTACGTCATCGGCTTCAACGTGCCGACGCTGATCCGATTGCTGAAGGCCGGCGAGGTGCGTCCCGCCCGCGGCGGCGCGCCTGCGGAGGTCGTGCGTGAAGGCTATCCGGTGACCGATGGATTCGGGCTCTTCCCGACGATTATCGCGCCGCCGTACACCACGCTCACGGCCTACGATCTCAACACCGGCACGATCGCCTGGCAGAAGGGGCTCGGTGACGACCTGCGGCTGGTGAAGCACGGCGTTACCGGCACGGGCTCGGCCGCGACGGTGAAGGGCGGGATGGTCGTGACGGGTGCCGGGCTGGTGTTCGCCACGGCGGCCGACCGCAAGGTGCACGTGTACGACAGCGCGAACGGCGCAGAACTGGCGACCCTGCCGCTGGGCGGGCCCACGAGCGGGCAGCCGTCGATGTACGAGCACGGCGGCCGGCAGTATCTGCTGGTCACCGCGTCTGGCACGCAGCCGACCGGTCCAGGAGCGATATCAGCGCCCCACACCGGGCCGACCGGCATCGTGGCGTACGCGCTGCCGGCGGGCACGACGACGGCGCGCAGCGACCGCTGAACGCAGGCGGGTATCCGACGTTCACGCGGCGTGTCGGCCTCTCGGCGCATCGAGCCGCGCGAGGCTCAGTCGGAGCCGGAACGGCTTCAGAAGGCGGTTCAATGTGTCGTGCGTCGGGTTATGCCGCGGATGGATCGCGCGCAGCACATTCGGGCTCGCCATTCGAGCTTTCGCCGCGAATTCCTTCACGCCCATCGCGCGAATCGCCTTGCCGAGCGCGAGTTGCAGGGGCACACCCTCATCGATCGCTGCCAGGAGAAACTCACGCGCGAATTCAGGATCGCGAAAGTCCTTCGCGAGTCCCGCGTTCCAGTCCTTGCTTCGTCTTGCCATGTCGCTTCGCCTCCAAGTACTCGCGCCGATACGCCTGCGCCTGGCTAATGTCTCCCTTCTGTGATGGCTTCGTACCGCCAGCCAGGAGGAGAATGACCGTCTTCCCGTCCTTGCCGAAATAGATCCTGTACCCTGGGCCGAAGACCAGCCGGGCCTCCCAAACGCCGGCGCCCACGCTTTTGTGATCGCCGAGATTGCCCGTCTCGAAGCGGAGCACGCGCGCCTGGATCCGGGCTTTGACCTTGGCATCCAACGTGTCCAGCCAGTCGCGAAAGGGGCTGACGCCGCCGCTCGTGATGTACTCACGAATGGTCAGCGGCGTTGGGGCCTTGGACACAAACATATCGTATCTGATAATTTTGCGGATGTGAAGGCCCCGCCGGCTGCGAATCGTGAACGGTCAACGCTGAATCGTAGACTCCGCAGCAGGCCACACGGTAATCTCCGTTGTCCTCGCCGTCGCCTTCGAGCACGACAAAGCGATCGGAACGCGCCGCGCGCGAGGGGCCGCCCGGCGTGGGCTGACGGCGCGGGCCGGTGAACCCGCGGGGCTGCCCTCCTTCGGTCCAGGCTTCCGCGTGGTCCATCCCGCCGTGAAAGATCTTGCCCGCGCGCAGCGTCGCATAACCGTGCGACTGGAAATACTGCGGAAGACTGACGAACGGCTGGAAGGCGCGAAACCAGGTGATGTTGTCCAGCACCCCCACGCTCGTGGGATACCGGCCGGTCAGCAACGAGGCGCGCGAGGGATTGCAGAGCGGGTACTGCGCGTAGGCGCGGTCGAAGCGCACGCCGCGAGAGGCAAGCCCGTCGATGTGCGGCGTCCGCATCAGGCGGTTGCCATAGGTGCCCAGGTCAGGCCGGAGGTCATCCGAAATGATGAGGAGCACATTGTCGCGCGGTCGTTCCTCCTCGGAAGGCGCAGGTTGGAACGCGGCCAGCAGGATGATGCTGCCGACAAGAGAGAAGCGGATCAGGACACGTCGCGCGTGCTTCATGTGCGGCAAGAGCAGACAGTGTGATCAAAGGCATGCGCGGACATGGCTCCGCACCTCGCTCAGAAGTAGATCTTCACCGCAATCTGAATGAATCGCGGCGTATATGGCGAGCTCGCGCCCAGGAATCCCCAGCGATCGGGTGTGTACGCCTGCCGGACCCGGTACAGCTTCAGGCCCTCCGACGTCGTGATGTCGAACTGATTCGCGTCCATCCCATGGAACCCCTCCGGTACCGGGATGCTGAAGAAATCCGGGCGCAGCACCTCTGTCCCCGGCACGAGGCCGGACGTGATGATCTCGTCGGCGCGCCCGCGCAGTCGATCCCCTTCCGGTGTCCCGGCCTGCGGCTGCCCGTTGAAGTCGGCCCAGGCGTTGAACTGCTCCTCGGTCAGCAGTCCCTCGGCTGGAAGCGTGAAGACCTCGCCGTTGTCGCTATCCCTGCCAAACTTGAACACCGGGTGATTGAACGCGTTGATCAGATCCACGCGAAGCTGCAGCCGGCGGTTGCCACCCAGCCCGAAGTTCTTCTGGATGGAGAAGTCGAAGAACTCCTGCCGCGGCCATCGGGCCTCGTCGATCGTGCGCGAGGCGTTGCCGAGGGTGCCCTTCGGCGGCCGCATGAACGCTGCCGGGTTGAACCACGGCTCGCATTCCTGCCCCACGGGGCAGTCGCTGGACCATCGTGGATTCAGGAGCGGGACACCCGGCACGAGGTCGGGCCGAATCGCGCGGACGTTGCCGGCGATGCCGAGGCGGTTGTCGTCGCGCAGCACGACGACCAGCGGGACGCCGCCCTGGATCCGCGCCACGCCGCTCAGGCTCCAACCGCCGACGATCGTGTTGAGGAGACCGGTGGCGTTCGCCAGCAACGGACGATCGCGCCCAAACGGCAGATCATAGAGGAACGACGCGCTGAAGGCGTGCTTCACGTCGAAGGTCGACACCGACCAGTCATCCGACAGCGGCGCGCCGAAGACGACGTGCCCGTTCGAGCGGACCGGGTTGAAGTCGGTGAACCGCACACCGCCGGAATCCGACGCGTTGTCCATGCTCTTGCCGTAGGTATAGTTGATCGTGTAGGAGAGACCCTGCGTGTGCCGGCGCCTGACGCTGATCGTCCCAGCGTGGTACCGACTGCTCGCGCGAGAATCCAGCATCACGTTCAGGTTCTGAAAGCCAAGGTACTGCGTGCCGAGGTAGCCCTGCGCGACGTCGATCACGTTGCCGTTCGGGTCGCGCCGCCCGAGGGGGTCGGGCACGACCGTCAGCGGGTTCTCCCCTTGCGCCAGATACGCCTCCGACAGCTCGAACGGCACCGGATTGATGTTGATGGGCGGCAGGAACAGGTTGACGCCGCGGCTGCCGTTGTACGTCAGCTCGATCGCTGTCTGCCCCGGAAGCTCGTAGCCAACCGTGGCGCTCCAACTGTGGAGCGCGGGCACGCGCACGTTGTCCGAGACGGCGTTCGCCGCGATGTTGATGCCGTCCAAATCGAGCAGGCCGTCGTCCGGGATGTTGAGCGCCTCTTCCGGCGCGCGCGGGATCCAGAGCGGCAGGTTGCAGCAGATTCTGCCCACGAACTCGGGATCCGTGACGCGCGAATCGAAGGTGAAAGCGGTCGTGCCGGACGCGAAATCGGGCGAGGGGTTGCGGCCCAGGCCCGAGAGCGGCGCGTGCGACAGGCCGTAGCCGCCGCGCACGACGAGCCGTCCGGCGGCATTCCAGCCGAAGTCGGGCACCCAGGCGAATCCGACCCGTGGCTCCCACCCGTTCCAGTCGATCGGCGTGATGTAGCGCGACCGGCCGCCGCGGCCCGAGAAGGCGAAGGGCGGGACGAGCGCGGTCGTGATCGCCTCTCCGGTGGGCAGCGTCACGGCCTCGGGCAGCGGGAACTCGCGGGCGAGGTCGGGACGGAAGGCTCCCTGCCGGTCGAACTTTTCCGTACGCGGCAGTTGGAGGCTGTAGCGCAGGCCGAGGTTCAGGGTCAGGTTGCTGCGGATCTGCCAGTCGTTCTGCACGAACGCCGCGGCCGAGTTCCACTGATAGTAGTACGGGATGAGCACGTCACGCAGTGTGACCTGGTTGTAGACGCCGAGCAGGTACTGCGCGAAGCCCGTGCCACCGGTGCCCCCGCCCGCGCCGGTGCTGCTTGTCAGCAGCGTGTTGCGCGCGAACTCGTACCTCCCGCCGGATGCGCCGAACATCGGAATCGTCTTCAACCGCTGCTGCAGGAGATCCACGCCGAACTTCCACGTCTGCCGGCCGCGGACCCACGACAGCGTGTTGGCGATGCCGTAGGTGTGCTCCGCATTCTCGTTCTGTTGCGACTGGCTCCAGCCGATATTGCCCATTCCGGTGCTGAACTCGGGGAGTCCACCAGGCGTGAGGCTCGGTAACCCCAGCTCGGTCGACAGGTTCCGCCCTGTCATCGCGTCGAATCCCGGCGGGAAGTTCCTCGTAAAGCGGCCGTAGGTGTAATTCACGCGGAGCTCGTTCACGAGCGACGGCGAGAGAATGTGAGTATCGGTGACGAGCGCCTGGCGCGCCCAGCTATAGTCGGTCCCGCCGGTGTTCACCTCATCCCTCCCCACCTCGAAGTCCCCGCGCCCCCGATCGCCGCGGATCGGCACCTGCGTGTAGCGACCGGTCAGGCGGTTACTGTCGGTCACGTGATGATCGAGGCGGACCGTGAACCGTTGCTCGAGGTTCTTGATGAAGCTCGTAGTCGCGTAATTGCGCAGATTGCCGTCCGTATCGAGGAAGTAGTCGCCGTCGGGTGGCAGGTACTTGAGCAGGTCCACGCTGAGCGGGTCGAGCATCTCCGACGGGATGATGTTGTTGGGGAGCTCGGGAAACGTCTCGCCCTCGGCCAGGGTTCGCCGCCGCAACTGATTGCCCACGAACTCGAACTGGTTGTAGAGCGTCACCGGCTGCGACTGCAGCCCCATACGCTCGGCCACGTCGCGCGTCGTCACGCCGCCCGGCACCTCCACGAGATTGCTGAAGTCTCCCCGGCGCATCGCCTCGGTGGGCAGAAGCAGATTGGCCGGCCGGCTGTCGAAGTAATAACGGGGCTCGGCGGCGACGAACAAGAACGTGCGATTTCGCCCGTCATAGTGGATCGGACGCGGCAGGCGCACGGGTCCCCCATAGGTCAGGCCGAACTGGTGCTGCCGGCGGTTGGCCCCGGGGCGGTTGACGGTGGCGGTGGTGAACGACGACGCGTTGAGCGACGGATTCCGGTGGTACCAATAGGCCAGTCCTTCGTACTGGTTCGTCCCCGACTTCGTGGTCATGTTGATGACGCCGCCGCCGGTCTGCCCGAACTCGGCGGAGAAGTTCGAGGTCTGCACGGTGAACTCTTGAACGGTGTCGGGCGAGAACGTGACGATCGCGCGGGCGAGCCCGACGCCGGTATTGCGCGCGCCGTCCGCGAGGATCGCGGTGGAGCCGGCGCGTCCCCCGTTGACGAACAGATTGAAGCCGGGCGTGGGAATCTCCGATCCCATTTCCGGATCCTCCGTGCCAGTGGCGCCGGTCACGTTGGCGACCGTCAGGCCAGGTCGAGCACGCTGCGGTTGTTCAGCGGCATCTCGACGATCTGCCGCCCCGTGATTGTCTGGCCAGGCGTGCCGGACGCCCGCGGGACGATCGGAGGCGCCGCGACGACGGTCGTTTCGGCCGTCAGCTCGCCGAGCTGCAGCGTCACGTTCACGGTGGCCGTGGTCGCCGTGTCCACCTTCACCTTGGGCACGACCGATGGCTTGAATCCCGGCGCCTCGACGGTAATCCGGTACTCCACCGGATCAAGGAGCGGCGCGGAGAACGTGCCCGACGACGTCGTCGTGAGCGCCAGCGATTCGTCGGTCCCGATGTTCGTGATCACCACCGTCGCAGCCGCGACGACCGCACCGGTGGTATCGAACACCGTTCCGCTGATTCCACCCTTGTGCGACTGGGCGTGCACAACCGCCAGCAGGCATACAAAGACGACCGGCGCGATGACGCGAATGCTCTTCATCGTGAGTGCCTCCGTTTCTCCTGACTTCTCCCCTGGCGTTGGGAGTCGAGGGGACGGCTTCCCCGCTGACGCCTTGCCAGCATCGCGGCCGGCGAAAGGCCCCAGCGGGCACGCGTGGCAAGCCCCCCGTCGTTCCGGCGAACGCCGCCTCGTCTGCTATCCGGTGGCCCCAGTAAACGTCCGTCCTGGCAGTGAGTCAACAAGGAGCTTCACGCGCTCGTGCGTTTCGATATGCGAACCCGTACGGATCGCTGATTCGGCAGCTAACGCTTTGGAGAGGAAGGGCTTCTACGATCCGGGCGTCATGGTGCGCTCGACCTGCGCCTGCCGACCCGTGTTGTATCCTGCAGAACGGCGGCGCCGTCTCGTCAGAGACTTCGCGCACTCATCCACCGATATGAGCGTGTAGATGCCGCTCCACTAAGAGCTTGTGGGACGACCGGATTGGCGATGGTAATGATTTCCAGAGACTGCTGATCGAGCCCGCCACCGAACGCGTGTTACCCAGGAGTCGGAGCACTTCATTTGACATACTAATAAAATACGTGATACTCCATTGGCGTGCCGTACGGAGCGCAGGTCAAGGCCGACATCCCCCAAAGAACGCTCGACCTGGTGCTGCTGCAGATCCTGACCACGCTCGGGCCGCTGCGCGGCTATGCAATTGCAGCAAGCCCGGGGCACGTCTCCCACGAGGAGAGAAGAGCTCAATGGCCAGGCTTCGCGAGTGGGTGATCCGTGTCCGGGGAACGCTTCGACCGAGCCGCCGGGATGCCGAGCTCGAGGAGGAGCTGCGCCTCCACCTCGAGCTGGCCGCAGAAGACGAAGGCCGGCGAGCCAATGCAGCCGGGCACGCCAAGCGAGCAGCGGTAGTCCGATCCGGCGGGCTCGCGCAGGCGATGGAGGCGCTGCGCGATCAACGCGGGCTGCCTTGGCTCGACAGCCTGCGCCGTGACCTGCGCGACGCGTGGCGCGCCATCACGCGGAACCGCGGCTTCACGGTCGTCGTCACGGCCACGCTGGGTGCCGGGCTCGCCCTCTGCTTGACGGTCGTCAGCGTCGTCAACGCCTACCTGATGCGCCCTCTCCCGTACCCGAACGCCACCCGTCTCTATTCGGTGGTCCTCGCGATCCCCGGCATGAGTCCGCCCGAGGACCTGGCCGAGGCCGAGTGGGCGGCCCTAGACGATGTGGTCGACCAGCGCATCGCGTGGGACCTCGATATGTTCTACCTGCTCGGAGGCGCCTACGCGGAGGCGGCGCCCGGCACGTGGGTGACCCGGGCTTCATCCAGGGGCTGGGGCTCCGGGCCGAGCGAGGCCGCGTGCTCGAGCCTGCGGACTTCGCTCCGGGCGATCCAACAGCCGTGATGATCAGCCATCACCTCTGGGCGAGCCACTTCGGCGGTGATCCGGACGTCGTCGGCCGTACGCTGAAGGCCTACGTGAGCGATCGGCCGGACGAGCCGGAAACGCTCACGGTCGTTGGCGTCCTTCCGGCGGATTTCTGGCACGTCAACATCTAGACGGACGTCGTGGGGCCGCTTCGCGCGCCAGCGCACCCATACCTCGTGACACTTCGCGACGGCGTCGACGCGACGGCCGTCGCGGAGCGCATCACCGCGCTCGTGCGCACGTCCACTCCCGCCCTCCCAGAACATTGGCGCGCGACGCTCGCACCGATCCAGGCCCGCTACACGGAGGAGATGCGCCCGCTGCTGAAGGCCGTGGCGGTGTCAGCGTCTCTGGTGTTTCTCATCGCCTGCGGGAACGTCGCCGTCCTGCTGCTGGTACGGTCGGCGCGGCGCCGTCACGAAACCGCGATCCGTTTGGCGCTGGGCGCGAGCCGCGCCAGGCTGGCGCGGCTGCTCGGGATCGAAGCGCTGTTGCTCGGCGGAGCGGCGACCGCGCTCGGCCTCGCTGCGACCGCGCTCCTCACGCGCGGCCTCGCGCCCGTCGTCGAGCAGCGTCTCGGCCGGCGCCTGCCAGGCGGCGAATCAGCGCTGTCGCTGGACGGCACGCTGCTCATCGCGGCGCTTGCCCTTGGCCTCTTTCTTACGCTGGCCCTGACGCTTGCGCCGCTCGTCACGTTGTGGTCGACGGCGGTCGCGGCAGCGCTCAAGAGCGGAGGCCGGGTCGCGACGGACGGCCGCGCAACGCGCGGCCTGCGCTCCCTGCTCATTGTCTGCGAGATCGCGGCGGCGCTCGCGTTGCTCGTCGGGTCGGCGCTGACGATTCAGAGCGCCGTGCAGATGCTCTACACGGATCCCGGTTTCCGCGCATCCGGCGTGCTGGCGACGAGCGTCAGCCTACGTGCGCGCGCCTATCCCGATTCGGCCAGCCGCGCCGAGTTCTACACGCGTCTTCTTCGACGGCTCGGCGAGCACACGAGTGGCGGATTGGTGGCGCTGAGCGACGCTTGGCCGCTGCAGCAGGTCGGTCCTACACGCCTTGAACGCCTTGGGGAGCCTGCATTGGCCGCAGAGGCAGGCATCACTCGGGTCAGCGCTGGCTACTTCACCGCGCTCAGCATCGACTTTCGGGACGGCGGCTCGTTCAGCACCGAGGAT
>WHTT01000055.1 GCA_009377605.1 Luteitalea sp. | reverse complement strand
CACGCTGGCGGATGCCGCGCACCAGATCCCAGATCGCCCGACGCGCCTGGGGGTCGAGTCCTGTCGTGAGCTCGTCGAGAAATACGAGCTCGGGGTCATTGATGAGCGCCAGGGCAATGAACAGGCGCTGCTTCTGACCGCCCGACAGCGTCATGAACCAAGCGTTTCGCTTGTCGCCCAGACCGAGCTGATCGATCAGACGATCGCCGTTCAACGGCTTGCGGTACAGAGATGCCCACAGAGCCACGGCCTCACGCACCTTGATGCGCTTCTGGAGCTGCGCCTCTTGAAGCTGCACGCCGATCCGATCCTGCAGCGTGTAGGCGTCTCGTATGGGATCCTATGAGTCCCTCATCGGCCAGGGCCTTTCCGACGAAGAGGCGTGGAACGAGCTTCAGCGTCAGTTGCCGGACTGGAAGACGCTCGGCGACGAGCTTCTCGACGCCGAGCCGGCCACCGTCCGGCTGGCGCACCCCCAGCGCGGACCATTCGCCGGCACGACGAAGGCGAGGCTCATGTCGGGCCTTCGCGAGCTCTTGGGGCTTGGACTCGTTCGGGATCTGCGGGCGGGTGTCAGAATGCTCGTCAAGAGTCGTGGCTTCACGGCGACCACCATCCTGACGCTCGCCGTCTGTCTCGGCGCCAACGCGGCCATCTTCACAGCGGTCTACTCTGTGCTGTTGCGACCGCTGCCCGTTCCCGACGCCGATCGCATCGTCGCAATGGGAGATGTCTATCCCACGATTACTCCCAATGACATCTTGTCCAATACCGCGCCGTCCTATTTCGATCGGCTCGAAGCAATCACCACCCTTGAAGAACAGGCGATGTTCGCCCTGTGGTTCGACACGATCACGATCGACGGCGTCTCAGAAGAAATCCGTGGCATGAGAGCGACACCCTCGCTGTTTCGCCTCCTGCAAGTTGCTCCCGGTCTGGGCCGAACGTTTACCGACGCCGAGGGTGAGATCGGCGCCGAGCAGAAGATCATCCTGAGCCACGGGCTCTGGCAACAACTCTATGGCGGTGATCCGGCGGCGGTGGGACGGCAGCTTCGACTGGGTTGGACAGGGCAGCGCTATACCATCGTCGGCGTGATGCCGCGCGGGTTCTCCTTCTTCGAGCTCGGCAACGACGGCCACGCGCGGACGGCAGGTGAGCAGGTGCAGTTCTGGATACCGCTCGCCTTCACGGCGGCGCAGCGGTCGGACGAAGAGCGAACCCGCTACGGCTTCTTCCATGTCGGCCGGCTCAGGCCGGATGCCACGGTCGAGCAAGTCCAGGCGCAGGTCGATGCGCTGAATGCGGCGAACTTCGAGCGCTTCCCTCAGTTTGGCCTGTCCGAGCTGCGCATGTACACCGCTGTGACGCCGCTCCAGGAGGCCCTGACCCGCAGCGTCCGTGGCATCCTCTATCTGTTGTGGGGCGGAGCCACCTTCGTTCTGCTGATCGGGGCCCTCAACATCGCGAATCTGTCGCTGGCGCGATCGAGCGTCCGCGCCCGGGAACTGGCCGTGCGACTGGCGCTCGGTGCCGGCAGGTTCCGTGTGACACGACAACTGATCATCGAGGGCCTCCTCCTGGCCGGAGCCGGAGGCCTGGCAAGTGTGGGAGTCGGCGCTTGGATCCTCCAGGTGCTTGGATCCGGCGGCCTAGCGAATATGCCGAACGCTTCGTCTGTCCAGATGGGCTGGACCGTTGTCGGCTTCACCGTTTCGATGTCCCTCCTGGTCGGGGTGCTGCTCGGACTGGTGCCCGCCGCGACTATGAGCAGGCTGAACGTCAATCGGGCTCTCGCCGAAGGAAGCCGGCTCGGAACTGGTGGACGCGTGACACGCCTCTTCCGGCGTGGATTGGTGGTAACACAAGTCGCCTGCTCGGTCGTGCTTCTGATCGGCGCTGTGCTGTTGTTGACCAGTTTTCGCAATCTCTTGGCTGTGGACGCCGGCTTCGACGCCGAGCGTGTCACCACTGCAACGATCTTCCCGCCGCCGTCGCGGTACGAGGATGACAATGCCGTGGTTGCGTTGTCCGATCGAGTCCTGGAATCGATCCGGAGCATGCCAGGCGTCCAGGCGGCAGGTCTCACCTCGAACATCGCGTTGAGCGGCCGAACCAGTCCGGCAACGGTCTCTGCCGCGGATTACACCCCACGGCCCGACGAAGCATTGGTACTCCCGTCCGTCGTGAGCGTCACACCCGGTTACTTCGAGGCCATGGCCACTCCCCTTGTTCGCGGCCGGTACTTTGCTGAAAGCGATCAGGAGCACACGCGACGTGTCGCAATAGTCGATGAGCGCCTCGCCGCACGATTCTGGCCGAATGAGGATCCGATTGGGAAGGGTCTGCATCGCGGGAGCTCCGCACGGTACACGGTGGTGGGTGTGGTTCGCGATGTGAGGTTCGAGAGTCTAGCCGGGCGGACCGAGTCTGTCGGTACGGCCTATTTCCCGCATACGCAGGCGCCAGCGTTGGGTCGGCTCCGGTGGATTGCGATCAAGACGGCGAGCGAGTCTCCTGGCGTGATGCGATCGCTTCGGTCGGCATTGACGGCGATCGACCCGGATTTGGCCCTCTCCGACACCCAGACGATGAGCCAGCGCATGTCGCATTCGGTCGTGCCGCAAAAGCTTGCCATGGGCCTGGCCAGCATGTTTGGCCTTGTCGCCCTGCTTCTGTCGGTCCTCGGTGTTTACGGCGTGCTGGCGTACGTGGTGGCCCAGAGAACACGTGAAATCGGTATCCGCGTCGCACTCGGCAGCACCCGACGCCGTATCTTTCGGCTCATCTTCAAGGAAGGACTGACGTTGGTCGCAGGCGGCCTGACGCTCGGGCTGCTGGGAGCCGTCGCTTTGGGTCGGCTGCTCGAAGGTCAGCTCTTCGGCGTAACACCAACGGAACCGGTCGTGCTCGCCGCGGTGATCCTCTCAACGGGCATCATTGCGCTGCTCGCATGCATCTCTCCCGCACACCGTGCGACGCGCGTCGACCCGGTAACGGTCTTGAGTGAGCAATAGAGAATAGCCCGCCTGTTCACTCCCCCTCAGTCCTGCGTTTCCTACAGATGAGGGGAGGAGCTCGTGCCCGAGGACCAATGGACAGGCCGCGGCTTTCCGTGGGAGTACGACCCTGGGCCTCCACGGAACCGAAGCTGGCCGCGCCTGTTCGCCGAAACACCGAACTACCGTGCGCTTGGCCAGGCGCTGACCGGCCGAGAGGCCTTCCGCTGGCACTTTGGGCCGATGTTCTATCGCGGGCGGCTGAGCGATGGCCAGGCGAAGGTGTTGATCGTAGGTCAGGAGGGAGCGCAAGACGAGTCGCTGGCGCATCGGTCCTTTACCGGCGGCACCGGAGCCCGGATGCAGCACGTGCTGCTCCACCTCGGAATTACGCGCTCCTATCTGTTCCTGAACACCTTCGTTTATCCGATCTTCGGTCAGTACGGCAGCTCCCTCCGGGCGCTGGCCCAGGACCTCAGATCTCCTGTCTGCCGGCACCGCCACGAGATCTTCGATTACGTCGCCGCCAGAAACGACCTCCACCTCGCGATTGCCGTCGGGAACGCGGCGAAGGAATCGCTGGCGACCTGGGTGGCGTCTCACGGCGGCAGCGCCGACCCCCGTCGCTTGCACAACGCTGAGGCGAGCGCCATCTCGCCGCGGCTCAGGATGGTGGGTGTCGTCCACCCAGGGGCCGTCCGGGACACACCCATCAGTGAGATCACGGCGGACTTCACGGCAGCGCTGCGGCGGATCGAGCGCTGGTCGCAAGACGACCCTTCGTGGCTCCCTGCCGATCCGGATGGAGCACGCCAGCCTGCAGGCGACTACACGTACGAATCAGCACCAATCCCATTCCGCGACCTCCCCTACGGGATAGCTTGGCGCCTGGGCCGCGGCGCGACCTCGAGCAACCGAAGCGACGACCAGACGGCCATCCAGGTGTTCTCGGCGGATGGGAGGTCCAACAACACCGGCCATCAGATCTCGTACGTTGGCTCGACGAATGGCTCGAAGGCGGGATACGTCGAGGATCGAGGCGACCTTCCCTACGAGCCTCCGCGCATAGAGTATCGCGCGTTCGATCGAGGACCGGAAGCTCGATTCGCCCGGCTGCTGCTCGGCGGCGAGGCCGCCTTTCCGTGGCCCGACTTCACCACGCTCGGCCTGCTTGGTCACCCTTCGTTTGGCTACGGACCAATCTACCGAGGACGACTCGACCGCCCCGGCCTCCTGGCCATCGTCGACCAAGGCAGTCACGACGATCTGTTCACGGGGCGCGCACTCAGCGGCGACGCGGGCCAACACCTGCAAGCCTTTCTGCGAGCCGCAGGCGTCACCGAGCGCTACGCGATCCTGCGTGTGCTGCCGGTCGACACGCTGGAGGGCGACGCTGCCCGCATGCGTGCGGCAATCGACGACCCTCGCACACAAGCGCTCTACGCGGAGGTCATTCGCAGAGCGCGTCCAGGCGTGCTCCTGGCAATCGGCACCGATGCTCGGCGACTGCTCGACCGCAGCGATCTCGGCAACACGCGAGTCGTGAACCTGCGGGCCTTCGGCCAGCGCTCCTGGAAGCGGTCCTGGCAGACGGCCCTCACCGAGCTGAAGTCCTTGCGGTATAGCAAGGACCTCTCTCGACCCACGTTCTCGTACGACGGTGAGCGCGAGCAGATTCCCCGCATCGACCTTCCCTTCGGAACCCTGCGCTGGCAGGGAAGCAGCGGAGATCGTGCGGAGCGCGCCCGTCAATCGGGGAGGCCAAGCTCCAACTACTACAGGCTCGTGATGCCCGAATGGACGGCCGAGCTCGATCCGGCACCGCTGTCGCCAGCCGAGCAGCAGGCTATCGACGAATTGACATGATCAAGACGACCGATGGATGTAGCCGCACCTTTGGTTCGAGGGGTCTAGAGACCCCTCGCTAGGCGCTGTGCGATGGGTTCGGTACGTAGCGCGCGGCCTTCAGGCCGCGCGGCAAACGAAAGAATGAAAGGACTGACGTGATGGAGCTCCACGGGAGGGTGGTGCCGCTTGCGGCCAACGATCCACAGCGCCATTTCAGGGGCCGCGTGAGGCTCGGCGAAGATGGCGCGATCGACAGCGTCTTGCGCAATCGCACTCCGTCATCGAACGGCTTGCGCGTGGTAGACGTGGGTGATGCATTCATCTATCCGGGCTTGATCGACCTGCATTCACACATTGGCTTTGCGTCGCTGCCGCTCTGGGACGAGCCAGCGAGAGATCATCCCTTCCTTCATCACAATACCTGGCCGAGCGCCCCTAGCTATCGGCCGTTCATAAGCTGGCCGGCGTACGCCCTCATCAAGGGCGCACCGGAGGCGCTGCTGGCCTACGCGCAGGTACGCGCGCTCGCGGGCGGGACCACCAGCATCCAGGGCTGGCCGCCAGCCAACCGACGCCCTGCCAACCAGCTCGTTCGCAACATCGACGATGAGAACTTTGGCAATGCGAGCGATAACAGCATTCGCACCTCGGCGCTCACACTCTCGGTGTCGGACCTGAAACAGCGTGCCCGGCACATCGAGTCTGGCGGTGGCTTCATTTATCACTGCGCCGAGGGCCAGGGCGGCAGCCTGGCTGCACGGGAGTTCGCCGAGGCCGCGCGCGCCGGATGTCTGCGCAGCCGCTTGATTGCAATTCACTGTAACGCCGTTGGCGACGCCGACTTCCGTCAGTGGCAGGAACACGCCACGCTCGCGGGAGACGCCTCGCCGGGCAGCGTCGTGTGGTCTCCATTCTCGAACCTGTGGCTGTACGGTGAGACGACCGATGTTGCAGCCGCGCGCAAGCATCACGTCTCCGTGTGCCTGGGAACGGACTGGGCGCCCTCCGGAACCAAGAACCTCCTAGGCGAGCTGAAGATCGCCAACTTGTGGATTCGTGAAGCCGGCCTCGATATCAGCCACTTCGATCTCGTCGAGATGGTGACCTCGTCACCTGGCGACGTGTTGGGCGCCTGCTGGCCGCACGCGGCCGGCCGCCTCGAGGCAGGACGGCTCGCCGACATCACGGTCGTCGCTCGTCGTCATCCAGACCCGTGGAAGAACCTCGTCATGGCACGCGAGAGCGATGTGCTCCTCGTCATTGTGGGCGGGCACGCCCGCTACGGCACGCGCGATCTCATGCGCGCCTGCGGCGAGTCGCGTACGACATCGGTGGGGATTGGAGCGGACAGGCGCCACGCTTTGCTCCGCAAGCCAGACGATGCGGAGCAGGTGTGGACCTGGAGCAGCGTGCTGGGCGAGCTGGACGAGGTCCGTGCGGATCCCGACGCCGCCATCGATCGCGGTCACCGTGTGGCAAGGGCTGCCCTCGAAGCCTCGCTGATGAACGGCGCTGCGCCGCCGCCAGGGCTCGTGCTCGAGCTCGACATGCCGGGCGCACCCGAGATGTTTGCCGGCCCGCCGCCGCCCGGTGTCGAGTACGAAGTACCGGAGCCTTCGTCACTCGTTCACGACCGAGCGTGGCTCGGCTCGCTGCGCGAGCGCGGTTTTCACAACGGCGTTCTCGATCGCGTTGCTGATTACTACGTGTAAAGAGGCTACGACCATGAGCTCCCGCAAGACGACGATCCGCCGCGCGCAGGCTGGGACGGCTGTAACCGACCTGGCGGCTGCGGAGCCACAGCTCACGCCACAACAGCGCCGCCAGGTCGTAGATGCGTTCCTGAGCCTGTTCGAAGGACTCTACACGCATCTCCCGCTCAAGCGCTCCATGTACGGCATCGACCCGATCCAGCAGTTGCGTCTTCTCCGTCAGCGGGCGGAGCAGGTGGACGACCGCACGTTCCACACAGAGCTGTGGTACATCGTGCGGGCGTGTCGCGACGCCCATACCATCTACGTTGGGCCCAGCAGCCGAACAGGTCACGTCGCTAGGCTCCCGTTTCTCGTCGAGCAGTACGGGCCGCATGACAACCCGCGCTACCTCGTGTCCAAGACGGCTCCGGAGGTCATCGACGACAGTCAATTCGTGCCGGGCGTCGAGCTGACGATGTGGAACGGCATGCCGTTCACGACAGCAGTCGAGCGGCACGCCGACCGTGAGACCGGAGGACGAGCAGATGCACGACTGGCGCGCGCCGTGGAGTCGCTCACGTTTCGCGCGCTGCAGTACGGCCCGCCGCCCGATGAACATTGGGTGCTGATCGGGTACGTCGCGAAGAACGGGAAGGCACGAGAGGCGCGCCTTCCGTGGCGGCTCGTCACGCCGCGTACGGCGCCCGACACCGCCGGTCCGGCTACCGCCGCTGCTGCCGTCGCCGCACAAGCGCTCAACCCCGCAGGCGAGCAGATCCGGCGCGCCAAGAAGCTCATGTTCAACGGGGAGCTCTGGGCGCGGGAAAGTGCGACTCGCGCGCACCGTGCAAGGCTCGGTAATCCAGCAAAGGACACCATCAGCGGGCGCTTCGGTGACAACGTCTCTGCCAGGACGGTCGAGACGTCATCCGGGACCTTCGGATACCTGCGGTTGTGGAGCTTCGATCTGCGTGATGATGACGGGTTCCTCGCCGAAGCGATCGAGATCCTGAAGCGCCTTCCGCAGAGCGGCCTGATCATCGACCTGCGCGCGAACCCCGGCGGTCTCATCTGGGCAGCCGAGCGACTGCTGCAGCTCTTCACGCCGCATCCCGTACAGCCCGTGCGCTTTTCCCTGGCAGCCACCGAGCTCACCCGCGCGATGGCGGAGGCACCACAGAATCAGGGCTCGCTCAGCCCGTGGGCGGCAAGCCTCAGAAGCGCCGTTGCCACCGGCGAGCTCTATTCGCAAGCGCTGCCGATTACGCCACCGAGCCGGTGCAATGACATTGGTCAGGTCTACGGCGGACCGGTCGTCGCGGTGGTGGACCCGAATACTTACTCTGCGGGCGATCTCTTTGCGGCGGGGTTCGTCGACAACAACGTCGGGACGCTGGTCACCGTTGGTGAGGCGACAGGCGCCGGCGGCGCCAACGTCTGGGATCCCTCCATTGTCGGCGCCGCGCTCGCTGGAACGTCGTTCGCGCCCGCCCTGCTGCCCTCGGGGATTACCTACCGCATCTCGGTGCGCCGCGCCACGCGGATCGGTGATGCCGAAGGTGTTGCGATCGAGGATCTCGGCGTCGCCGGACACAGGCGCTACGCGATGACGCGCAACGACCTCCTTCACGCCAACCGCGACCTCCTCGAGTACTGCGGCCGACTCTTGGGCGCGGAGCCGTCGACCAACCTCCAGATCACTGCACTCTCTCCGAAACTGACCGTCACATCGCGGGGACTCGACCGACTCGACGTCTACGTCGACGACAGGCCTCTTGGCACCCTTCGCATCGTCAACGACCGTGCCGAAACGCCGCTCCCGGATGTGTGGGATTCAGTGACGCTGGAGGGCTTTGCCGGTCAGGTGCTCCGGCAGCGCCGGCGCGCCACGCGCTGAAGAGCTCCTACAGCATCTCGGGCAAGAAGTCGGCATCGTCGCTCCCGCTGGCCGGGAGTCATGTCCCGACCTGTCCCTTGACATAGGGCATTATATACTGTAATTTCTGAATGTACAGAACGTACAGGAATACTCGAATGCACCTTTCGCCCACCATGCAGAAGCTCGTCATCCACTGGGGAAAAATGGGAGCGCGGTGGGGGATTAACCGCTCGGTCGCGCAGATCTATGCGCTCCTGTTCTTCTCTCCCGAGCCTCTCCCGGCGGACGAGATCGCCGAGACGCTGTCATTGGCGCGATCCAACGTCAGCACCAGTCTGAGGGAGCTTCAGGGCTGGGGGATCGTCACGGTGACCCAGCGGCTAGGGGATCGGCGGGAGCATTACGAGGCGCTCGAAGACGTCTGGGAGACCTTCCAGCGAATTGCCGCCGAGCGTAGGCGACGCGAGTTCGACCCCACGTTGGACATGCTGCGCGCCAGTATGAGAGAACTCGATGAGGCGGGCGCAGGGGCCGATGTGGCTTATGCGAAGCAGCGCCTGTCCCACATGCTCGAGTTCCTACAAGCGGTCACCTCATGGCATGAGGAAACCCGTCGCCTCTCTCCCAGCGCCCTTCGGAAGCTTGCGCGGTTTGGAACGAGGATTCGGAAACTGCTGGAGCTTCCTGGTGGGAAACCATGATTGAGCTGAAAGGAAAAAGCAATGACCAACTCGCTCGATCGCGTCACGCGTCATGTTCCGACGTATCTCCGCCTTGCCCTTGGTGCCGCGTTCCTCGCCGCGGTGACCGACCGGTTTGGCCTGTGGGGGCCACCCGGCGCCGCCAACGTCGCGTGGGGTAACTTCCAAGCCTTTCTCGACTACACAGCGACCCTCAACCCGTACCTCCCGCTGAGCCTGATTCCGCCGGTTGGATGGGTGGTGACGATTGCCGAGGCGGTGCTTGGCGTGGCCCTCATTGTCGGCTTCCGTACGCAGACCACAGCTCTGTTGAGCGGATTCCTGCTCCTGGCCTTCGCGATCGGGATGACGATCGGACTCGGGATCAAGGGCCCGCTCAACTACTCCGTCTTCTCAGCCTCAGCGGGCGCGTTTCTGCTGGCCATTCACTCACGCTGAGCGCGCTCGGCATTAGCAGACCATGTACGAAAATCTCCGAACCCCACCCTTACCGCGGGCCCTCTACCTACGGCGTGTCGCCCTGCACGCAGCCGTTGCCACACTCGTGGTTGCTGTGTCGCTTGGTGGCGGTGTCTTGGGGTATCGATATTTCGAAGGGCTCGCGTGGGGTGACGCCTTTCTCCATGCAGCAGTGTTGCTGGGTGGGATGGGGCTCGTGCGGGTGCCGATAACCGAGGGCGGGAAGCTCTTCGCGGCGCTCTACGCGCTCTATGCGGGACTCGTGTTCCTCGTCGTTACTGGGATTCTCTTTGCGCCTGTTGTCCATAGACTCCTCCATCGATTCCACTGGGAAGGTGATGGCGAAGGTTAGGGCTCAGGCGTCGCCCGCCGCCGCGTGACGCTGACGGTCAGATAGCATTGGAGCCCCAGCGCACACCATCCCAACAGGGCAATCATTGAAGCAGCGACGTTTCCAATTGGCGTCATGGCTGCGTTTCAGGTAGCCGGAGCCATATCAGAAGGAACCCCGCAACCCCGGCCACGAGCGATCCCGCGAGAACGCCGATCTTGGCCGCGTCCAGCAACGTGCCGTCCAGGGCGAGGCTCGAGATGAAGAGCGCCATCGTGAACCCAATTCCGGCAAGGCATCCCGCTCCCACGAGCAGCGGCCAGGACACGCCGGTTGGGAGGCGCGTCCAGCGAAGGCGGACTGCGAGCCATGCGAACAGGCTCACACCGACGGGCTTCCCCACCACGAGGCCGGCGATCACCGCAAGCGCTACAGGGTGTCCGATGCCCTCGAGCTCCAAGGCAACGCCGGCGTTCGCGAGGGCAAATATGGGCATCACAACGAATGACACGAACGGATGGAGCGCAGACTCGAGCCGCTCGAGAGGCGATTCCACGCCGTGAGCTGCCGTCGCGGCAGGTGCAGTCACGTCCTCGGCTTCATCGACGTCGTCGTGGCTACCACCGAGCCGCTCACCGAGCCTGTCGAGAGCGTGTGATGCGTGGTGCTCACCAGGAGCGGCGCGAGCGGGCGCCAATAGCCCCAGCAGCACGCCGGCGATCGTGGCATGCACACCCGACTCATGGAAGGCCAGCCACGTGAGCGCGCCCGCAACCACGAACGGCACAATCGTCGTCACGCCTATACGAACGAGAATCGCGACAGCCACAAGCCCAGCGAGGCCCAGGGCGACGAAGCGCGCGTCGATACCGGTCGAATACCCGAACGCAACGACGAGAATCGCGCCGATGTCGTCGATGATCGCGAGAGACAGCAGGAAGACTCGCAGACCATGCGGCACGCGCGGCCCCAGCACGGCGAGGCAGCCGACGACGAAGGCGATGTCGGTTGCCATGGGGATGCCCCATCCCGCGGCGCCGTCTTGCCCCCATTGCAGGCCGAGATAGATCGCCGCGGGAAGGACCATTCCGCCGAGCGCCGCGGGCAGCAGGGCCGCACGCCGGTCGCGGAGCTCGCCAACGGCAAGCTCCCGCTTGATTTCGAGGCCGACTACTAAGAAGAAGACGGCCATGAGGCCGTCGTTGATCCAGTGCCGCAGCGAATGCTGCATGGTCACGCTGCCCGCGCTCCAACCCACCATCGTCTGCCAGATGGCTTCGTAGGGCGCTCGGAACAGTGAGTTCGCCAACACGAGCGCGACGGTCGCACACACCAACAGTACGACGCCGCCTGCCGCTTCAACGGTCAGGAACTGCGTGAGTGAGTCGATCCAACCACTTCGGGTCTGCCGCTGTTGTGCTGTCACCTCAGGCCTCATGATCCGGCGATGCCCTGGCACTCGTTTCGAAACTGGTAGTCTGTCATCTTTACGAGGCTTTCGCGGGCGGCGCGGCCGCTGTGAACCCCCGCGGTGAAGATGATGTGGCTGGCGCCCTCAACTGCGGCGGGAAGCGTCTCAGGCTTGGTGATGTCGCCCGCAACCACGTCTACCGCGGAGTCGAGTTGCAGCGTTGCTCGCGCCGCATCGCGGGCCAACACACGCACCTGATAACCGCGTTGGAGCAAGAGGCGAGCGATGAGGAGCCCAGTACCACGTGTGCCGCCGACAACCAGCACGGGATCGCTCATGATAAGCCACTCACTTCCGTTGTGTGCGCTCAGCCGGCAGTCGGCCCAGCGCGATGGCTCAATACTACCTGCACTGAACGGGTTGACACTCACTGGAGATCAAGCATGACCACGAATCGAACGCTCACAGTGCTCGTCACCGGCGCAACGGGCAAGCAAGGTGGCGCCGCGGCGCGAGCGTTGCTCGCCCGCGGACATCGTGTCCGCGCCCTCACCCGCAACACCACCAGCCCCGCCGCCGAGGCCCTGAGACACGCTGGTGCGGAGCTCGCGACCGGCAACTTCGACGACCGCACTTCACTCGAGCAGGCAATTGGCGGCACCAACGCGATCTTTACAATGTGCACGCCATTCGAAGCCGGCACGGAAGCCGAGACGCGGCAAGGCATCGCCATCGTGGACGCAGCGCGCGCTGTGGGCACACAGCACTTCGTCTTCTCCTCGGTGGCCGGCGCCGATCGCAAGACCGGCATTCCGCACTTCGAGAGCAAGCTCGAGGTCGAAGAGCACCTCCGCCGCAGCGCTCTTCCCTTCACGATCATCGCCCCCGTCTACTTCATGGAGAATCTGCTCGCACCGTGGAACGTTGCCGGGCTCGAGAATGGCGTCTTCGCCCAAGCGCTGCCCGCAGGACGTAAGCTGCAGCAGATCGCCGTGGACGACATCGGGGCGTTCGCCGCGCTCGTCATCGATAGACGAGATCAGTTTCTCGGCACCCGTATGGATCTCGCGTCGGATGAGCTGACGAGTGAAGAGATGGTGACCATCGTCTCCAACGTCTCAGGCAAGCAGATCCGCTATCAGGAGCTGCCGCTCGAGGCCATCCGTGCCGACAACGCGGATCTTGCGGCGATGTTAGAATGGTTCGACCGCGTGGGTTACAGCGCAGACATTGCGGCGGTCCGCCAGACGGCGCCGGACATCCGCTGGCACCGTTTCGAGGACTGGGCACGCGAGCAGGACTGGAGCTTTCTCGGCTCGCGTCGGGAATAACGGTCTTGGACGTGTCGTTCAAGGCGTTGTTCCGGCCACCGCTTGTCGCTCTCTCCATCGCCGTATCGCGCCGGCGTGCTTCGGGTAGTGACTGTACGTATCGAGTCGCAGCCGACGACGGAATCGCGTCTCGACAATCAATTGATCTTCTGGCGCGTGCTCGATCAGGGCGACAACCCGTCGGTGGATTTCTTCCTGCTGCCGGAACACCTCCGGGAGCGACAGCCCTGCCTTCTTCTTCGTCATCAGGGCGTTGAAAGTATCGATGCCGCCATAGGTGACCGAGTATCGCGGCGGCCTGCGGCCCTCGAGGATGGATGGCAGGTGCTCGAGTGCCTCCTCCTCCCAGGTGGTCACGTGAGCAATGATGTCTCGGACCGACCAGGCGCCGGCGACACCAGGCTCCATCAGTTGCGCGTCGGAGAGGCCGGCATACGATGCCTTGAAGGCCAGCCACGCCTTGTCGAGTCGTTGCAACAGTTGCCGTCGCTCCATCGTCTGGGCCATCACAGACTATGAGGCAGATCGACGCGGTGAGCCCTCCGTCCCTTGCTGTCGAATCGGGGAGGGTAGGGCGCGTTCGCCGAACGCGCCGTGCGCTACAATCGGGTTTGGAAAGTCATGAACCCGACTACTGAGCTTCTGGAGCGCCTCTTCACGGAACAGGTCGCGCGTGCGCGTGAAATGTCGGCGGAAGTAAAGCTACTCGAGGGCCCGCGACTCTTCGATCGCACCTGCCGTGTCATGATGGACGGCATCCGCCATCGTCACCCTGAACTTGACGAATTGCAGGCTCAAGCCATGCTCCGGTGGCAGCTCGACTTGGCCGGGCAGCTGGAGCGTAGCCCGTGACGAGCGACGAAGCAGTCGCCCACGTCATCGATGCGCTAACCACGGAAGCTATTCCGTTCATGGTCGTCGGTTCACTGGCGACCAACGTCCACGGCGTTCCTCGGTCGACGCGTGACGCCGACTTCGTCGTGGAAGTATCCCCTGGTGCTCTGGAGCGGCTCGTGGCGACGCTGGGCCCGGCGTTTCGGCTGAATCCTCAGGCGTCGTTCGAGACAATCACCGGAACCACTCGCCACGTGATCGAGCTTCGTGGCAGCCCGTTCACGTTCGAGCTGTTCGGCCTAACTGACGATCCTCACGATCGGGAGCGGTTCGTGCGGCGCCAGCGCATGCGACTCCTGGCGCGGCACGCGTTCGTGATGACCGCAGAAGATACTGTGATTACGAAGCTTCGGTGGGCGCGTCAGGGAAACCGGGCAAAGGACCTCGACGACGCTCGAAATGTGCTCGCAGTCCAGGGCTCGTCGCTGGACTGGACATACATTGAACGCTGGTGCGCACAGCATGGCACTCGCGCCCTTCTGGACTCACTTCGGCAATCCCTTTCATCCGGAGACTCGTGCTAGAGTCGCTTCTTCCTCCGGCTGTCGCTGTTTCCCTCCTCCGCGTGAAATAGCGAGATCAGAAGCCACCAGGCACGATGGGCGTCGCGGCCGCGCCACTCGTCGAGGCCCAGGGTCGCATTCTCAGTAGGTGTCGAAGATTCGCTGGATGTCTTCGAGCTGGCGCGTGCGGGTCAGCGCCAGCATGAGGAGAATCCGCGCCTTGTGCGGTGACAGGTCTCGCGCCACGACAGCCGGGAGGCCCGACACGGCCTCCCCGACGATGCGGCCACCGGGCACTCGAGAGGAGACAACCACCGGTATTCCGGCAGCGGCGGCCTGGCGGACGACGTGCCGCCCACCCTCGCTCAACCGCCCGCCTGCGAAGCCAGCCACGACAAGGCCGGCAGGACGACGGGCGATGACACCGTCCATCAACGTGCCGTCGAAGCCCGCGTAGTCAGCAACCAGAACAACGTTCGGCAGCGCATCCAACTCCGAGACATCGAATTCGCTCTTGCTCGTGTGCGGACGCGCCGGGCTCCGGTAGAAGACGACACCGTCCGGATCGATATAGCCGAGGAGCCCCAGCTCCGGTGAGCGAAAGGTGTCCACACGCCGGTTGTGTGTCTTCCAGACGTCACGTGCGGCCGTAATGCTCTCGTTGAGCACGACGAGCACGCCTCGGCCGGCCGCCTCCTTGGAGGCCGCCGTCCGCACGGCGTTGAGCAGGTTGGCCGGTCCGTCGGCAGAAACCTCGTCACTCGCGCGCATGGAGCCGGTCAGGACGACAGGCCTTCTGTCGCGTACGGTCAGGTTCAAGAAGAACGCCGTCTCCTCGAGCGTATCGGTGCCATGGGTCACGACGACGCCCGGCAGGGACGGCTCCTCACGAAACAGTGCGTCGATCCGCTTCGAGAGCGAGAGCCAATGCGACGGCGTCATTCGCGACGAGCCGACACGGACGATTTCTTCGACGCTGATGTCGGCATGCTCGGCAAGCTGCGGTATTGCGGCAATCAACGCGGCGCCCGGCTGCATGGGCGCTCCGGCGCGGCTGGCGATGGTTCCGCCGGTCGTCAGAATCGTGATGCGCGGCTTCGGCCTCGCTTGGGGTGCGGCGAGCGCCGTCGCCGCCACACAAGCCAAGATGAGGCCGAGCTGTCCTCCGCGTTGCACACGTCTCACCTGGGCATTTCTGCGCGCCTCAAGCACGTGGCTTATGGTAACCGCGTTCCTGCTCCGAAAGGCGCGCCTCGGCGTCCCCGGTTTCCACGGCGGCAGGCGAGCGCATCGACCGCCAGCACAGAATCGCCGCAAAATTCAGGAGCGCCGCAACCTGGAAGTAAGTTGCGGGGCTGCCCGTCAGCCGGCGAAGCAGCGGGAAGGCGTTCGTGCTGACGAAGCCGCCGAAGTTGCCCGCCATGTTCATGGAGGCCGAGACGGCTCCGGACCGCTTCCCGCCGACGTCGAGGCAAAACGCCCAACTCGGGCTGATCGTCATTTCTACGCCAAACGTGGCCACCGCTAAGCCAACGACCGCGCCCACCGCGCTGTCAGCCACGGAGGCCCACAGCACACCCGTCGTCGCGAGCACGAAGCCGGCCATGCCAGGCAGGCGGCGCGACCAGGCGCGGAAACGCGACTTGTACAGAAAGTCCACGAACAGCCCGGCCGCCCAGTTCGCGGACGCGCCGCACAGCAGCGGCACCATCGCATAGCGGGCGGCTTGGTTTTGCGTCAAGCTGTATTGCTCGAGCAGGAACGGGTGCATCCACGAAATGCAGATGTAAAATGTGAAGTTCCCGGCGAAGTACTGCACCATCGCGAGGATCATCCCGCGCGAGCGCAGCAGCTCCCCGAGACCGCGCTCCGGTCCGCTCGCCGTCGATTCGTGGACGATCCGCTCGCGCGGGTAGTCTCGAAACCATATCAGCCAACAGAGCACCCAGACGAGACCAGGAATTCCCAGAATGTAGAACGCGCGGCGCCAGCCGTAGCCCTCCAACAACCAGACGAAGATGGGAAACGCGACGGCGGCACCGAGGAGCCCGCCGGAGAAGAGGACGCCGTTGGCAATGCCCCGCTCAGCCGCCGGCAGCCAGTTGTAGAAGACTCGTGCCGAGCCGGGAAACGCGCCCGCTTCCGCCACACCGAACAGGAATCGCACCACGAGGAGCGACCCCAGCCGCGTCATGGCACCAGTGAGCGCCGTGAGCACGCTCCAGAGCGCGACGACGATTGCCAGCGCGTGGCGCGGGCCGATGCGATCGGCAAACCAACCGGAGGGAATCTGCGCCGCGGCGTAGCCGAGCGCGAACGCGCTGAACACGAACCCCATCTGAGCGTCGGAGAGCGACAGATCACCCGCCATTGGCCCCTTGGCGGTCGAGATCGCTGCTCGATCGATGTAGGTAATCAACGACAGCACGAACAGCGCTGCGATGACCATATAGCGCGGCAGACGACTGGGCGCCTCGGTCGTCCTGCTCATCGCCGCGAGCTCTTCATGCTGGATCGCTGCGGAGCGTCCGCATCTTCTACCTGCCCTCGAATCCCAACGCGCACGATGTCTTCGAGCGCGCTCAAAATGTGCCGCTCCATCACTCGTTGCGCCGCTCTCGCCTGCCGGCGTGCAATGAGATCGACCAGCTCGTGATGCTCCTCGATCGCACGTGACGGACGTCCCACCAGCCGGATCGTCCTAGCCATCAGTATCTGACTCTGCAGGTCGAGCTGCCCCATCATGGAAGAGAGATAGGAGTTGCGGGCAGCCCGCATGATCGCGGCGTGGAGGTCCCGATTGTAGGCTCGATACGCATCCATGTCCCCATCTCTCAGAGCGGCCTCGCCGACCGATTGATGCTCACGGAGCCACGCCAGCTCCTCGTCTGTAATGCGCTCGCAGGCCAGCCTGACGCTGAAGCACTCGAGCGCGGCGCGCATCTCGTACAGCTCCCGTACCTCTTGCTCGGTGAACGCCCGCACGAACCAGCCTTGATACGGCCTCTTCACGACCAGGCCGTCCCCCTCCAGCCGGTGCAACGCTTCACGCACCGGTGTGGTGCTGATCGCGAGCTGCTCGGCGATCGTGTCCGGACGAAGCTGCGTTCCAGGCTCGATACGGCCACCCACGATGCCGTTCCACAGTGAGACATACGCCCGCGCGCCCAACTGGAGCGTGCCAGACAACGGCTCGAGCGCAGGTGCCTGCGCTGGCGCCTGCGCTGGCTTCGCGGCCCTACCACCTGACGTAGATGGTTTTGACATTGGTGAAGAACTCTCTGGCTGTCGGACCAATTGAATAGGCGCCCTGTCCGGACTCCTTGACGCCGCCGAATGGAACGTGCGCCTGGCTCGCCGTGCCATGATTCACATGGATCATGCCGGCTTCGACGCGCCTGGTCACTTCGTGAACAGCGCGCAAACGATCCGTGAACAGTGACGCGGCGAGGCCATATCGTGTGCCGTTGGCAATCGTGATGGCCTCGTCCAGGTCGCGCACCCTCACGACAGGAAGCACCGGCCCGAAGATCTCCTCGAGAGCCAACGGAGAATCGGCCGGTACGCGGTCGAAGAGGGTCGGCGCGTAGTAGTACCCCTGCCGTTCTGGCTCGTCGACGAGCGGCCGGCCTCCCGTCAGCAGCTCGCATCCGGCGGCAACGCCCTGACGGACGTATCGATCGACGCTGCGGAGCTGGTCATGGCTCACCAATGGCCCCATCGTGGTACCAGGCTTCGACCCGTCCCCCACTTCGAGGCGATTGACGAGGCTCACAATGCGCTCCACGAGCGCATCCGCCTGCGCTTCGGAGACAATGACACGGCTGAGCGCGGTGCACCGTTGGCCGCTGCACTGAAACGCCGCGGCCACGATCTCGCGCGCTGCGCCGTCGAGATCGTCGTAATCGAAGACGAGCGCCGGATTCTTGCCGCCCAATTCGAGCTGCACTCTCGCCAACCGGCGCGCGGCGGCTTCAGAGATGTGCATACCGACGGCAGTCGACCCCGTAAAGCTGATCCCGCGCACCCGCTCGTCCTGAATCAACGCTTCGCCGATTACCGAGCCAAGGCCGGTCACGAGATTGACCACGCCTGGGGGCACGCTCGCCTCTTCGAGCAGCCCGACGAGATAACAGGCGGACCACGGCGTCAACGATGACGGCTTGAAGACAACGGAATTGCCCCACGCCAGCGCTGGCGCGATCTTGCGTACGGGCGTGACCACGGGGAAGTTCCAGGGGGAGATCGCGGCAACAACGCCAAGCGGCTCCGAGGTCGTGTAGCAGGTGACGCCAGGACGCTCGCTCGGGAACGTCTGCCCTAGCCCGCGGCTGGCTTCGCCGGCCATGAAGCGCGCCTCCGCCGCGGCACGCCCAACTTCGCTCTCGGCCTCGGCGAGCGCCTTGCCCTGTTCGAGGGTGACGATCCGCCCGAGCTCGGCCTTCGATTGCTCCAGGAGCTGGGCGAACCGGAAGAGCACCGTGCCGCGCTGGGGACCGGGCGTATTCGCCCAGACCTCGCTGGCAGCGACAGCCGCGTCCACGGCTGCTGTCACATCCGCTTCACTGGAGTTGGCGAACTCTCCGAGGCACTCTTCCGGATGCGCAGGATTGTGGGTCGCGTAGCATTTGCCGCCGGAGGCAGGCCGCCATTCGCCACGAATGAAATTGTGGTGCCGTTCCATGTTCATGTTGCCGGGCGCGTCGTCACTCGCGCGCGCCCGACCTTTAGGTCTGGCGTTGAGCGCCTACAAGACGCGGCGCAGGATCTCCGTCAATTCTTCCTTGCTCGTCGGCCGCGGGTTCACCGCCACGTTGCCGCTCTTCATTGCCTCTTCCACGACGTCATCCACGTGCTCGGCGCGCAGGCCATGCTCCGAGAGTGTCTCCGGAATCCGAATTGCCCTTGCCAGACGTTCGACGGCCGCTGCGGCGCGGACGGCGCCTTCCGCCGGCGGACAGTCGTCCACACGCTCGCCAAGGGCTCGGGCCACCGCGATGAACCGCTCGGGCGCGGCGGAGCAGTTGAACCGCATCACCACCGGCAGCGTCACGGCAATCGCCACGCTGTGCGGAATCCTGAGATCCCAACTTCCGAGCGGCATCGCCAGCGCGTGCGCCAGTCCGAGCCGCGTTGGATTCATCGCCATACCGGCCATCGTGCTCGCCAGCAGCATGGCGTACCGCGCGTGACGATCCTGGCCATCGACCACGGCGCGCCGCAGATGACCTCCAATGAGCTCGATCGCTCCGAGCGCCAGCGCTGCCGAGATCGGCTGACAGGCCGTGTTGGTGTAGCACTCGACGGCGTGCGCCAGCCCGTCCATCCCGGTCGACGCGGTCAAGGCCGGGGGCAAGCCCATCGTCAGCTCCGGGTCGCAGAGCGCCATGGTCGGATAGAGCAGAACCCCGCCGATCGCCACCTTGAGCCTCCGGTCATCGTCAGTGAACACCGACCACAAGCTCACCTCGCTGCCGGTGCCCGCGGTCGTCGGGATGGCAATCGTGGGAAGCGACTGGTTCTGAACTTTGTGGAGGCCGACGTAGTCGAGAGGAGAGCCCGGATTCGTTGCAAGCGCCGCTACCGCCTTGGCCGTGTCCAGCGAGCTCCCACCTCCCACGCCCACCACCAGGTCGGCGCCGCTGGTCTTCAGCTCGTCGACCGCCTCACGGATGAGACTCGAGCCAGAGTCCGGCGTGACGCGGTCGTAGATTGTGAGGTCGATGCCGGCACGCTCGAGCGTGCTCGTCACGGCGTCGAGGATTCCGGCGGCGCGGACGCCCGGGTCTGTCACCACGAAGACTCGACGGGCTTTCCGGGAACGTACGTGGTCTGGCAACGTACGCGACGACCCGTATCCGAAGTGAATATCCGTCGGAATGGGTAGGAAGTTGAATTGTTGACCAGCGTCGAATCTCATGCTGAATCAAGCCGAGAAACTGAAGAGACCTCGAGCGGAGACGGAAGAGGGACATCGAGCTCCGCGCCCAGGCGTGTCAGTTGTTCCATGATTGCCGCTGCCACAGCGATGCCTTCCGCTCGGTTCCTCGATTCGTGGGCGAGCTCGATCTCGCCCGGCAGGAGGACCCGTTCCATTGCCGGTGCCGGCGGCGACGCCTTGAGCATCTTCAGGATTGCATCCATGCGCGTCCTGAAGTCCGCCTCGGACATGAACAGGTCGGTTCTCACGGCGCCCAGGACGTGACCGACGTTCTGGACGGCCGTGAGGTTCTCGAGCGTGTTCAGATGCACGGCGAACGCGGCTCCAGTCAAGACGCCGCACAGAATGTCGATGATGAACGAGAGCGCCGATCCCTTCGGTCCGCCGAAGGGAAGCACGGCGCCGGCCAGCGCCTGCTCCGGGTCGGTGGTCGGATAGCCGTCTGGGTCGATTGCCCACCCCTCGGGAATTGGCTCTTTCGTCTGCGCGGCTACGATGATCTTTCCGCGTGCGACCACACTCGTCGACGCGTCGAAGATCAAGGGACCTTCCTCGCCGGCAGGCACGCCAATCGCCACCGGATTGGTTCCCAGGAAGCGCTGCCTTCCGCCGAATGGCGCCATATTCGGAGGTGCGTTCGAGATTGCAACGCCGATACAACCTTGCTCGACCGCCTTCTCGACATAGTAGGCGGCAGATCCAAAGTGATTGCTCCGTCGGACGCCGACCAGGCCAGTGCCGTGCGTGCGGGCGAGGTCCAACGCGGCATCCATGGCGCGAGCACCCACCACCGGACCCAGGCCGTTGTCGCCATCGAGCAGCGCCGCCGCGGCTGTGGACGGGAACAGTCGAATCTCCGGCCTCGCCTTCACCGCACCAGCGCGAACGCGCCGTGCATAGACGGGAAGCCGCACCAGCCCGTGCGAGTCCACGCCGCGCAGCTCTGCCTTGATCAAGCAGGCGGCCACTTCGCGGGCATCCTCTGACGGAACGTCCAGACGTCCCAGCACGCGGCAGGTGTAGTCGAACAGCTCCTCGTGCCTGTAGCGTCGTGACTCCACGCGCTCTCTCGTGTCAGTTGTGGGTTCGGCCGTAGCGCAGGCCTCTAGGCCTGCCCATCGCGGGGTTGGCAGGCCTAAAGAGCGTGAGAAACAATCGCCGTAGCGTAGGCCTTCAGGCCTGCCAACGCCGCAGCAGGCAGGGCTAAAGCCCTGCGCTACGAGCAATTCTTCGCAGGCTCTAAAGGCCTGCGCTACGGCTTGCGGGGATCCATCAGCCCCAAGAGCTCCACAGTGGTCCGGCCCTGTTGAAGCTGGCGGATGATCTCCGTTTCTCGCGCCCGCCGCTCGGACGCCGCTTCGTAGACCTCTTCGACCTTGTCCTGGTCGACGATCACCAGACCGTCCGCGTCCCCCAAGACGATGTCCCCTGGGCGAACGAGCGCACCTCCGAGCTGGATAGGCACATCGAGCTTTCCCGGTCGCTCCTTGGTGCACGCCCCTATCGCGAGACCGCGGCTGAACACTGGAAACCTCAGCGCCTCGATCGCGTCGACGTCTCGCACGGCGCCGTCGATGACCAGGCCGGCAACGCCGCGTGCCTGCGCTGCCGCGGTCAGTACCTCGCCCCAGGCTCCTGCCAGCAGATACGCGCCCACCGTTGCGACAATGACCATCCCCGGCTGCGCGCTCGCCACCGCAATGTGGAGCATCAGGTTGTCGCACGGCGGACATTCGACGGTCGTCGCCCGGCCGCGCACCTTCGCCCCGTGCCAGGCGGGGCGGATCGCCGGATCGACCATCCCCCTCTTTCCGGCCGCCTCATAGAGCGTCGCGGGATCGAACTCGAACAGCCGTTCGGCCGGATCCTCGGCCTCGACAATGCTGGGTTTGATACGGGAGTTCGCCATGGTGAATAAGTATCACCAATTCGACCATTCGGATCAGGGCTCGTTACTCGGCTGCCGGCGCTCTGCCCACGGATTGTTCCCTGTCTCCTTGATGTAACGCTCACGCGAGATGTTGTCGAGGAACATCAGCGCCTCCTTCGCCACCTCCTCGGCTCGCTCGCGCGGGACCACGACCACGCCGTCGCCGTCGGCCATGACCACGTCGCCCGGCCGAACGAGCACGCCGCCAATCGTCACCGGCCGATTCACGGACTCGAGCTCGTTACGAGCGGGGCGAATGCCGCGTGCGAGCCGTCGGAAGTAGACCGGGACCTTGTGGTAGGTAATCTCGTCGGTGTCGGCCAATCCGCCGCTCGTGATCAGGCCGACCATGCCCCGCTTCCGCCAGCCCAGAATATTCGAAGAGCCGATGCTGCGCGACTCACCATCCTCCATGGCATCGATGACGAGCATCGTGCCCGGCGCAAGCACGTCCGTGAACGCTTCCGAGGTCAAGGTGCTGTACCAGCGGCCGATCGCGTCGCGATCCATCTGCGGCTCGCGCTTGTTGGTCGGCACGTAGCGGGCGGTCACCGCAATACCCGCCACGCGGTGCGTAAACTGCTCGGTATCCTTCCAGAGAGCGTGGACCTCAGGATCGACGAGGCCGATGTCCTGCAGCCCTACCACATCCATGCCATCGGAGACGTCCGCCACTCGAAGATACTTGTACATCGCGAGAGCTCGCTCGTTGTCCTCCTGCGAGTAGTCCGTATAGGGGATGAACAGCCGGACTTTGTCAGGAACGCTTGTTTCGGCCGGTTGTTGCGACGCCTCCACGACAAAGACGTGTCTGGGCCCAACCGACCACGGCGCAGACGCCAACCCGGTCCCCATCAACAGCAGCAGAGCGATTTTGTTTCGTGCCGACATCAGCATCAGTGCCCTCCATAGGACGCGGAGTTTCTACACTAGGACCACGACCGCGCAGTTGCTTGTCAAAGTTCCCGGGGACCTAGAGACACCCCCGGACACCCCGATCAAAACAGAATTTTGGCGCCAAACTGAAACAACCGGGGCCACGACCACTCTCTCGAGACCTGCCCAAAAGCACTGCTGGTTGGATTCGTATTCGGCGTCCACATCTGCGGGTGGTTCAGGGCATTGATCGTTTCGACCCGGAATTGCAGCCGGACACCCTCTGTGAGCTGCGCGTTCTTGATCAGCGAGAGGTCCCAATTATTCTGGATGTCGCTGCGAATTCCATTGAAGCGAAGGGGGAACGTTCGGATGTTCGACCCCAACTGCCTGCGTGAGTCGCGCTCGAAGCCCGCATCCACGTTGAACCAGCGCTCCACCGTGCGCTCGTCCGAGGGAAGCGGAACATCGTTCAAGTCTCCCGTGAAGATCGCGTTCCCGAAACCGAGCGGGATCCCGCTCTGCATCGAAAAGATGCCCTGGAGCTGCCAGTCGCCGAACAGGGTATTGACGACGCCGCTCCAGTTCGTGCCGAAGCGACGTTCCCGGCCGAACGGCAATTCGTAGATCCAATTCCAAACAAGGCGGTGAGTGCGGTCCTGGTCGGAGATGACCTCGTAGGGGCCTGAATCGGTATCATTCAGGAATTGTCTGGCCTCCATCGATTTCGACCACGTGTACGATACCGACGACGAGAACCCCTGCGAAAAGCGCTTCTCGAAGCGCGTCTGCAGGGAATGATACCAGGAATACCCGTCGTTGACGTCGGCCTCCACGCTGGTGAATTGGGGGAAAGGCCTGAGTAACTGCGTACGCGTGATCGTCTCGCCCGCGAGCGCAGTGCCGGGAAGTAAGGGATAGAACGGGTTGGGAAATCTCTCGTTCAGGAAGTCAATGGCTTCCTGATCGCGCGTCGGGGACGTACTCAGGTACTCTCTCGGTATCGGGTTGAGCTCACGACCAATTCGCTGCCGGGTCCCCCGGTTGCCGACGTACGACACCTCCACGACGGACGTGGCGGGCAGTTCCTGCTGCACAGCGAACTGCCAGCGGTGCGATCGGGGGTTGGCCAGGTTCTCCGAGAAGTACGACACACTCTGGCCCAGGTTGGTCGCTAATCCCCCGTCCGCTTGCAGCGGTTCGAGAAAGCCGTCCGGAAACGGATTGTCCAGCGTGGCAACAAAGCTCAGTCCGTTGTCGCGTGAGGCCACGAAGTCGGTGCTGCGGTCGAATCCCGTCTGGTCGACGTGTGCGTAAACCGTGCCGATCGGCGCGTAGTAGATTCCATACCCTGCGCGCAGGACCGTCTTCGGCGTGAGGGAATAGGCCACCCCGATGCGCGGCATGACGTTGTGGTTGGTCTTCCACAGGGCGCGCGGCTGACCGTCCACGCCTGCGAACGTCAAGCCGCCCTTCACCTGGAACTGATCCGGCGGGAGCTCGGGAAGCGGAGACGCCGCGTAGTTGGCGCGCACGACCTCCTCGATCGGGCTTCGCGCGTCAGGATCAAAACCGCGCACGGTCCGGTCAAAGCGCTCTGTCAGGGGCGAGTGCCGCTCGTAACGCAGGCCCAGGCTGAGCGTCAGCTTGCTGCTGATCTTCCAATCATCCTGGATAAACAGGGGCAGGACAGTCGTCTGTTCGGCGTAGGAGTCGTTGATCGGAAAGAAGCCGCTGGTCGGCAGCCCATACAAGAAGGCGGCAAAGTCTTGGCCGATCGGCGCGGAGCCGGACGTGTCGAACGGACCTCGCGTCCAGTTCGTGCCGAAGGTGAAGCTGCCCGCCGAGTCACCGAGGTTGAAATTGTTCTCTTGGTAGACCCGATACCCGATCCCGTAGCGCAGCATGTGCGACCGAATCAGGGTGGTGAAGTTCACGGCGACATCGTGGATGTTGCTGTGTTGTCGCCTCAGCGCCTCGATGCTCAGGTCGGCGTAGCCGGGCAGCTGGACGTTGGGCAATCTCAGGGCGCGACCATCGACCTGTTCGACCTGACGAATGAAGTCCGGGTCGAAGCCCAGATCCGCCAGATCCCAATCCATCTGGAAGGGATCAAATCCTGAAATAAAGCGCGTGAAGCTGTAGCGTGTGTCCACGATGAAACTGGGCGATACGGTATAGACGTGATCGACACTGAGGCCGCGGTTCCAACGCCGGAAGCGGTCACCCACGGCGCGGTTGTGCCGCTCGTTCTCGGGACGATCCATCAAGGTGAGATAGCCGTGTCCGGACAGCCGCTGCCGGTCGGAGATGACGTGGTCGAGGCGCAGCGTATGATTGTAGTAGCTGTCCTGGGCGTTCTTGCCCTTCTGCCAGTTGTTCACCCCATCGGCCGTCCCGGCCTGGTTGGGCAGTTCCGACAACGAGGCGATCATTCGGGAGACCGGATTGATCTGGTCCTCGGGAATGATGTTGTTGGGGAGCGGCGTCCGGACGATTCGCCCATCCGCCGTGCGCCTGGCGGAGTAGGGATCGTAGATCTGATATTCGGGGCCGAGAGCCAGCAGCTCCGAGAAATCGCCCCTTCTCATCGCCTCGGTCGGCACCGCGTCCACAAAAAACGGAGAAGGATCGAAGCTCCACATCCCCTCGTACCCGTACATCCAGAAGGTCCGGTCGCGGCCGTCGTAGAGGCCGCCCAGGCGCAGCGGGCCGCCGCTGCTGCCTCCCCAGCGGTGAATCCGGAAATTGGGCTTCTCCAGGCCATCCCGATTGAAGAAAAACTGGTTGGCTTGCGTGGCCGGATTCTGCCCGAAATAGTACAGCTGTCCGTGGAGCTCGTTGCTCCCGGATTTCAGGCTCATGTTGAGTGTCCCGCCGGACATAAAACCGGTGCTGGCGTCGAAGTTGGACGTCTGAACTTTGAATTCCGCCACCACACCCGGCGGCGGCGAATAGGCGACGTCCGAGCGCTGCATGTTGGGCGCCCCGTCCACCGTGAAGTAGTTGCTTCGAGTGCGCTCGCCGCCCACCGAAAGATTGGAGGGGTTGCTGGTGTCGAACGGACGCACGTAACCGGACGAGGTGCCCAAGCTCAGGACGCCGGGAGACATGGTGGCCATCATCAGCACCATCCCATCCTTGAGCGGCAGCTCGAGAATCGTTTTGCTGTCGATCACCTGGCCGATGGACGCCGTCGAGGTGTCCAGGAGGGGGGAGTCAGCCACCACCTCCACGGTTTCCGTGGCTTCTCCCACTTCCAGCACGGCGTCGATGGTGATGCGGTCGTTGACCCGGACATTGATGCCGGAACGCACAAACGTGTTGAATCCCTCGAGCTCCACCGTGACGGTATAGGTGCCGGGGATCAGGAACGGAAGGATATAGTCCCCCGTCTCGTTGCTGGTGGCGTACGTACGCACGCCGGTGTTGACATTCACGGCGTGCACCGCGGCTCCCGGGATCACCGCCCTGGACTGATCGACCACACGTCCCATGATCGTGCCGCGTGTTTCCTGGGCCGTCACGGGAACGACGGTGTAGCAGAAACAGAAACTGATAGCGAGCCATGAGATAGTCCGGTGAATAGACATATCTCTCCTCCCTTCGATTTCCTTGGGACGAGTCTAAGGATCGCGGTCCAGACGGAATGTGAAATCTAAGGGCCGTCCCATCTTCTCGTAGTGACGACGACGCCCCTCATTGTCGTCTTCCCGAATTTTGCGCGCGAAGGCGGCCACGGTTTCCGCTTTGGCGCGAGGCACCACGGCGACGCCGTCAAGATCGGCGACGATAACGTCCCCGGGCATGACGAGAACGCCGCCTACGACGACGGGCTGATTGTAGGACTCAACCGCAATTGTTCCCTGGTTGATCCAACGGGTCGATTCCCTTTGGTAGACTGGAATCCCCTCGAGCCTCATCTCGTCGGAGTCGCGACAGCCCGCGTCGGTGACGATTCCCCGCAGGCCGCGCCCCAGCCAACCCATGGCGTTGTTCGAACCACAATAGCCGTTATCCGCCCGCAGCGGAGCATCGATGACCAGGATGGTGTCGGGCTGGATGTGGACCGAGAGCCCCCCGCCCATCCAGCGCCCCGACCATTCGCGCTTCCACTGCTGAAATTCTTCGTCGGAGGAGAACGCCCGGGCCGGAGCGCGCTCCTGCGGAGGGACCAATCGTAGCGTGATGGCCACGCCGTAGATGACGTGGCTGAATTTCTCGTTGTCGATCCACATGGGGTCGATGTCACGGTCCATCAGGGTGACCCCGTGCAGTCCGACCATCTGCAGCGCGTCAGCCACGTCGGTCGTCCGCACCAGAGGTCCCCGAAACTTCTTTACAATCGCTTCGTTCTCCTCCTGCGAGTACTGCTTGACTTCGAAGAACCGGTTCGAGAACGGCGACTGCTCCTGAGCCCACACGCAAGGCGCCCCCAACAAACCTAAGCCCAGCAATGCAAGCGTAGTCTTTCTCAACGCTTCCTCCTCCTGTTTCAGGGCTTAAAGTCGATGTAGAATATATTATGTATGCTGCACAAAGTATTGTCCAGGGTATTTATAACGTCGACATCAATTTGTCAAGACTTTTGTTGGGACTTGTTGGGACTTGTCAAGGCGAAATAGAAATGTCCCCGTTCTGAACGAAATAGAAATGTCCCCTGTCGTTCTCCTTCAATAACCGTGATGGCCTGTGGGCGCTGGCCGATGCGAGGCGCTCGACCGCGGCGGCCGGACGGCAGGCGGCGTCGGCTTCACCGCCGCGGCGCCCGCAGCGGCCCTCTGGCTGGCTGACGCTCTGCGCCTTGTCGCGCACCGTGCCGCTTGAGGAATCCGAAAAGGCCCGCTCGAAGCGGCTCTATCGCCTGCTGCGTAACGCCGCCCTCGACGGTCCCGTGATGACGCCGCTGCTCGTCCGCCTCGCCCTCGGCCCGGCCCCGCAAGGCTGGATTCCCATCGTGGTTGATCAGACCACCATCCGCGGGACGCCGGTGATCCTGGCCGGCGTGCGCGTGGCCCACCGCGTGCTCCCCGTGGCCTTCGCCTGTTGCGACTACGCCACCCTGCGCAAAAGCCAACATGTGGTCGAGGAGTCGCCGCTCCTCCTGATCGCCGCATCCTGCCGCCCGGTTGCAAGCCGGTCTTCGTCCTCGATCGCGGTTTGACTCGTGCGCAGGGTCTGATACTCGTAGTACACGAAGGCGACCGGCAGGATCCGGTGCGCGACGGGGACGCCGGCCATGATGACGGGCGTCCCGCGCATGGTCGTTTGATCGACCACGATGGGGATCCACCCGAGCGGTGGGGATCCGGGTCCTTGCGCCGGATGAGGTCGAGATTAATGCTCGAGATCTCTTCGAGCAGGGTCGTCGCGTGGTGGTCATGGCGGACCCACCGCTCAGCGAGCGGGCGCAGATCTTTGGGGACATACACCTGCCGGGTGTTGCCCTGGGCGTAGCTCACGGTGAGGTCGCTGGCGGGCCCGTGCTTCTCGCCCCGCATGCACCTGCATCCGGGTTTGCCGCACTGGGTGAACCGTTCAATCAACGACGCCCGCAGAGCAGGGCCCAGCCCGGCGAGCTGCGCGACGAGTTGCTGGCGACGACCGGCGAGCCGCCGGGCCGTGAGGCTTGGCACGTCGTAACACTCGCACACGTGCTACGATATTACACGCAACTATCACCACGCGGCGAAACGGGTCATCGCCGGCGCGAGCGCGCGGCTGGTGCCACCTCTCCCTACCTTGAGGGACGCTGGCATCCGGCCTTTCGGGGGAGCAGGTCAAAAACTGGGGGGCGGCAAGGGGCAAGGGATCATATCGTCGCAGGCCGTCTACGGCCGTAGACGTAGGATCTCGACGGTCGTGTTCCGCCGGCGCGTGACCTGCAGAGAGGAGACCAATGCGACGCATGTCGTTCTCGCATGCCGCGTCCGAAGTACGCGCAGGAATGAAGACCGTGACGCGCCGCCTGGGCTGGCGGTTCCTGAAGCCGAACGAGCTCATCCAGGCTGTCGACAAGGCACCTGGATCGAGGAGCGCTGGGCCCGTCCGCCGGCTGGCCATCCTCCGGGTCCAGAACGTCCGGGTCGAGCCGCTCGCACGCCTCATCGAGGACGCGCGCTACGCCGAAGACGAGCTCCCTCGCGAAGGATTCCCGTGCTGGTCGAGGGATGACTTCATCGCACGGTTCCTGCGCAGGCACCGCCTGACGACCACAGCGATCGAGGTGACGCGCATCGAGTTCGAGTACGTCGAGCCAGTTCCCACGAGCGTCGATCTAATCGATTAGATATGACCAGCACGGGCGGTCAATTCTCCTTCTGAGGTGCTCGATGCCACGATGTGACCTGGTCGCGCAGCTGGACGCCGTCGCGGTTGGACGGATCGGATCCGCCATCGGATGTGGTCAGGGGCCAGCCGATCGACCAACCGCCGGTGGCAAGCATCACGTCCCGGCGGTAGCTCGTCGCTAGCCCCAAGCGATCGTCAACCGGCTGACCACTGACCACTGCCTTCAATGCGCGGGGGAAAGCCAGTCGCCGTGCTGGTAGGGATCGGCCGAGGGTTGGGAGAAGTGCTCGTGGGCGATGCGCCAGTGCCCATCGACGCGCCGGAGCACCAGCGTCCCGCGGACCTTGACCCGCTTGACGAGATCGCCCACTTGAAGCTCGAGCCCGATCGTGCCGGCCACCCACGCGAGCTCTCCGGCCATCTCGCTGACCGGCGGCTCGACCCACCGACAGCCGCGCAGCACGAGGCTCCCGCCGAAGAACTCGCGCCAGCTCGCTACCACCCGGTCATAGCCAACCAACGACCATCCGGGCCCCTCGTCGAACACCAACATCTCGTTCGACTTCTCGTAGAGTTTCAACAGGTCGTCCAAGCGGCGCTCGACGATGGCGTCGAAGTAGCCTTCGGTGAAGGCAACAGGCGAATCGGTCATGTGCTCGAGTCCTTGCTCAGCGTTTCGACGATCTGCCATTCGCTCGCGCTGATCGGCATCACCGACAGCCGTGGCACACGCGCGATGGGATGGCTCGCAAACGCCGGATGTGCCTTGAGCGTGGCAAGGGTCACGCCGTGCTTCAGGCGGCTGACCGGCTGCACGTCGACGACGTACGCTCTGCCCGTCTTGTCTCCAGGATCCTGGTACGCATCCGTTGATGCCCGAGCGATGCCGACGATCGCCTTTTCCTTTCCGGTATGGTAGTAGAAGATCTGGTCACCCTGCTTGACGCTGCGCAGGTGCCGCTGGGCAACCGGATTCTTCACGCCGGTCCATGTGGTGCCACCATCCTCCATTAGCGAATCGAAGCTGTAATTCAACGGCTCTTCCTTGAACAGCCAGGGCATCGATCACCTTCATTGACGGCTATGCTGGCTTGAGGATCAACGCCGCCAGCGGCGGCAGCGTGAGCGCGAGCGAGTGCTCGTGGCCATGCGCCGGGACGGCCTGGGCCTCGACCTGTCCAGCGTTCCCCAGGTTGCTCCCCCCGTAGGCGGCGCCGTCACTGTTCCGTACCTCGCGATAGCTACCACCGCGGGGCACGCCAATACGATACGCTTCGCGCGGCACCGGCGTGAGGTTGAGGACAATGACGAGAAAATCTCGCTCGTCCCGCGCACATCGGATGAACGACACGATGCTGTGGTCCGCGTCGTGACAGTCGATCCAACGGAACCCGTGAGGATCGTAGTCGCACTCATAGAGCGCCGGCTCGCTCAGATACAGACGATTGAGATCGCGAACCCACTGGCGAATGGCGTTGTGCGGCGGCTCGTCGACGATGTCCCACGGCAGCGAGGCGTCGTGGTTCCACTCCAGCCACTGACCGAGCTCGCAGCCCATGAAGAGCAGCTTCTTGCCCGGGTGCGTGTACATGAACCCGTACAACGCCCGGAGGTTCGCCGCCTTTTGCCAGGCGTCTCCGGGCATCTTGTCCAGGAGCGAGCGCTTGCCGTGCACGACCTCGTCGTGGGAGAAAGGCAAGATGAAGTTCTCGTGGTACGCGTACAGCATCGAAAAGGTCAGGAGGGTGTGCTCCCAACGGCGGTGCACCGGCTCCTTGCTCATATAGCTCAGGATGTCGTGCATCCATCCCATGTTCCATTTGTAGGTGAAGCCAAGCCCCCCGAGGTGTACCGGCCGGCTGACGCCAGGCCACGCCGTGGATTCCTCCGCGACGGTCAGCACGCCAGGATAGTCGCCATGAACGATTCTGTTGAGCTCGTGGAGGAAGTCCACCGCCTCCAAGTTCTCCCGCCCGCCGTACTTGTTCGGCAGCCACTGATCCGGCGGCCGTGAGTAGTCGAGATACAGCATCGATGCAACGGCATCGACCCGCAGCCCGTCGACGTGGAGCTCCTCGATCCAATACAGCGCGCTCGCGAGCAGGAAGTTGCGCACCTCGTGGCGGCCGTAGTTGAAGATGAGCGTGCCCCAATCCTGGTGCTCGCCCAGCCGTGGATCCTCGTGCTCGTAGAGCGAAGTACCGTCGAAGCGCGCCAGGCCAGGCGCATCCTTGGGGAAATGTCCCGGCACCCAGTCGAGGAGCACGCCAATCCCCTGCTGATGGCAAGCATCGACGAACGCCCGGAAGTCGTCTGGCGTTCCAAAGCGGCTCGTCGGGGCAAAGAAGCCGGTGACCTGATATCCCCACGAGGCCGCATATGGGTGCTCGAGCACCGGCAGCAGCTCGATGTGCGTGAAGCCCATCTCTTTGACGTACGGCACGAGCTCCGCCGCCAGCTGCCGGTACGTGAGATACCCGCCATCGTCCCGCCGCTTCCACGACCCGAGGTGGACCTCGTAGATGGCCATGGGTCGCTCGAACCGCCCACCCCCTTCGGCCCGGGCGGCAATCCACGCGTCATCTTGCCACTCGTAGCGGCTGGGACCGAGCGTGAGCGAAGCCGAGCCCGGCGGTTGCTCCGATGTGACACCGTACGGATCCGCCTTCAAGAACACCTGCCGGCCCTTGGGAGTGCGAATCTCGTACTTGTATCGCCGGCCCTCACCGAGCCCGGGAACGAAGAGCTCCCAGATGCCGCTGCCGATACGGAGCCTCATGGGATGCACACGGCCGTCCCAGTTGTTGAAATCGCCCACCACACTGACACGCTGCGCGTTGGGTGCCCACACGGCAAAGAAGAAGCCTGCGCAGCCGTCGATGACCATCGCGTGCGCCCCGAGACGCTCGAAGATCCGGAGGTGTCGCCCTTCGCCGAACAGGTGCAGGTCGAGATCCCCGAGCACGGGAGCGAAACGGTAGGGGTCGTCGATCTCGTCGCGGCGACCGTCCGGCCTCGTCACGCGCAGCCGGTACGGGAAGACGACGTCCTCGTTGGGCAATATCGCCTCGAAGAGGCCGCCCGGATGCTGGCGCGTCATCGACCGCGGCGTGCTCTCCGACAAGTCCAGACGAACGACATCCACGGCGGTCGCGCGAGGTTGGAAGCTCCGGATGACGATGGCTCGAGCGCCCTCATGCTCGATGACGTGCGGGCCGAGCACGGCAAACGGATCGCCGTTGCTGCCGGCAACGAGCGTGGAGATGGGATCCTCGACACGTTGTGCGGTCACTTTCATGTCTAACAACAGCTTACCTCGTACGGTCCTTGGTCCTTTTTCCCTTGACCCGACCTTTTTGGTCGGATATACCTTGTAGGCGCACTTGAGACTGAGTCTCACTTGCGACTGCCTGATCGCCAACTAGTCGCCTTGGAGGTTTCCATGACGCGTGCCGTGCCACGGCTCGTTTGCTCTTTTCTGACCGGCCTCACGCTTGCCTCGATCGCGACGCTCGCTGACGCTGGCCAGTCGCCCTCCGCCCCTGCTTCCGCTGCCGATGGGACCGGCGTCGTGCTCATCGCTCACGGGGCGGACCAAACGTGGAATGCGCGGGTCCACACCGTGGTCGAGCAGGTGCGCCGGACCATGCCCGCCGAGCCCGCTTTCCTCATGGGGATCCCTGACCAGACGCCACAGCAAGCCTACGACAAGCTCGTGGCCTCCGGCGTGAAGCAGGTCGTCATCGTGCCGCTGTTCGTCTCATCGTTCAGCGCTCATGCCGAGCAGGTGAGGTTCATCGGAGGGTTGCGCGACGACTATCCCCATGCCGAGCACATGAAGCTCACCCAGATTAGTGGGCCGGCCACGATCACGGGCGTTGCGGGCGCCATGGACGACCACCCGATTGTCGCCGACATCCTCGCGGACCGCGCCCGCGCGTTGAGCCGCGATCCCGCCAATGAAGCGCTCGTGATTGTCGCGCACGGTCCCAACGCGGATGACGACGCCGCACGTTGGCACGACACGATCGAGAATCTCGGTAAGCAAATCCGCGCCAACGTGCCTTTTGCGACGGTCGACGTCCGGCTCCTACGGGATGATGCGCCAAAGCCGGTGAAGGACAAAGCGCTCGCCGAGCTTCGCGAGTCGGTCGCCACGCTTGCCGCTCGCCAGCGCGTGCTCGTCATTCCCCTGCTCGTGGCGCCGGGTCGCGTCGCGGAGCAGATTCCGGGCGTGCTCGAGGATCTGGAGTTCGCCTGGGAGGGCCGAACGCTGCTGCCGGACGACCGCATGGCGGACTGGGTCGTCGCGCAGGCGGCAGCGGCGCCCGGCTCTTCTTCGGCATCGCTGCAGCATCACGAGCAGGTGGTGGTCACGGGCACACGAACGGAACGGCCATTGAAAGACGTGCCCGTGTACACCGACGTCATCGATGCCGAGACGGTCCGGGCGGTTGCCGCTCGCTCGATCGCCGACGTGCTGCCTCACCAAGCGGGCGTGGATATCGTGCCCGGTCTCGCGGGCGACACCGTGCAGATTCAAGGGATCGACGGCCGTGGCCTGCTCCTGTTGGTCGACGGCCAGGAGGTGATTGGCCGCATCGACAGCAGCGTCGACGTCGGCAACCTGCTCGTCGACGATATCGAGCGGATTGAAGTCGTGAAGGGCGCCGCGTCGGCCGTGTATGGCTCGGACGCGCTCGCGGGCGTCATCAACGTCATTACGCGACAGGCGACGCGTCCCCTGCAACTGTCCGTGGATCAGCGGTTCGAATCAATGAGCGGCTCGACGACCATGGTCTCGGCGGGTGGTGGACGTGGGCCATGGAACGCGATGCTTTCGGCCAGCCACATCACGCGAGACGCCTATGACCTCGTTCCTGACGAGCCGTCGACGACCGGTAGCGATTTCAGGAAGGCGGCCGTCAACGGCCGCGTCGGCTATCAATTCAACGAGCACACGAATCTCCGCGTGATGAGCCGGTATTACGACGAGTCGGCGACCGACGTCACGGCGACCCAGAGCGCCCTCCGAGACGATGAGGTGCTCGACAGCCGATGGCAGAACATGGCGGAGCTGCGGACGGGCGTTGCCGACGGCACCCTCAGTGTCCGTGGACACGTGAGCAGGTATCGCCATCTCCTAGAACAGGTGAGCCGCGAGACCAGCGTCATGGTGCCGGACCTGACGCGCGAAGCGTTGGGCGAGGTGGAGGCGCAGTACGACCGGCCCGTTGGCGGACGTCACTTCGTCTCCGTCGGCGGCGAGTTCGAGCGAGCAGACATGCGGTCCGATCGCATCACGGGCGGGGAGCGTGATGTGCGGACGGGCGTCGGCTTTCTCCAGGACGAATGGTTCGTTCACGACCGCGTTCGTCTCCTCGCCGGCATGCGCTACGACCACAACGACCAGTTTGGCGATGCCTGGAGCCCGAAGCTCGCGGTGCTGCTGCACGGCACCGACAACATTCGCCTGCGCGCGTCGTACGGTGAAGGCTTCAAGGCGCCGGAGCTGAAGGATCTGTACTTTGCGTTCTCGAATCGAAGCGCGGGATACGAGGTGATCGGCAACCCCGACCTGCGCCCGGAGGAATCGCGCAGCGTCAATGCCGGCGTGGAAGTGGACTTCTGGGACCAGCGTGCGCGCGTTGCCGTCACGCTGTTCCAGCACCGCATCGACGATCTCATCGACAGTGTCTTTGCCTCACAAGACCCTGCCAGCGGCCTGCTCACGTTTCAGACGGCCAACGTCGGTCAGGCGCGCACCCGCGGTGCGGAGACGCAAATCGACGTCACGCCTCGCCAGTGGCTGAGCGCCTCGTTGAGCTACGCGCGTCTCGACGCGAAGGACATCGAGACGGACGAGCCCCTGGCGTCGCGCGCGAAAGACAGCGTCAAGGGCCGCGTCTCGGTGCACTCCATGTCCACCGGCACGAACGTGGCCCTCTTCGGCCGGTACCTCGGTCGTCGTCCGTTCGCGGATCTCGACAGCGATGGCCACATCGACGACTACGCGCCTGCCTTGCCGCTCTGGGACCTGCGCGTCGGGCAGGACATCGGCGAGCGCGTCGCGCTCTTCGTCGGCGCGGAGAACATCTTCGACGAACAGGATGCGCGGTACTTTCCGTCGCAGGGCCGGCGGGTGTACGTCGGCGCGACGCTTCGCTACGATCGGTAGCGACTCGAGGCTACGGACCATGGACCATCAGGACCACCCATCGCTGCACACGCTCGCCGACGCGTCCGACTGGGCGGTCATTCGCTGCGAGCACGGCTGCCTCCATCTGCGCCTCGGTCCACTGACGCTCACGCTGTCCCCAGCGGAGTTCGAGCGGCTGGTGACGATGCTCGGCGAGGCATATGTGCGGTTGTCCGTGCGGGACGCGGTGGAGCAGAGTCAGAAACCGATTCATTAGTTCTTGGTTCTTGGTCCTTGGTGCGCTTTGGCGTACGGAAACTACGAAGCGTACTAGGCGCACCAAGAACCAAGGACCAACGACCTTCCCAGGTGCGATACACTGCCCGCACCATGCAGAGAGCGCGCGCACTGCCCCACGCGGCCGTTCTGATCCTGCTCGCGGCGAGTGCCACCCTCGGACAACAAGCGTCGTCGCAGGAGCCTCCGGTGATTCCGGTCGGCCTCGATGCTTATCGGATGTGGGACCGCTGGCCCTATCAGCGCATCGGTGCCCGGGCCTACATGCGGAGCACCTACGACAGGCGCGGCGGCAATGAGTCAGCCGACGCGTCGCACTTCCTCTATCAGCTGGCAAACGACCACAACGTGACCCTCGATGTCGCGGGCCCTGGCATCTTGTACTTCGCCCGCTACAACCACTGGCATGGCAGCCCCTGGCACTACGAGGTCGACGAGGTCGATCACATCGTCCGCGAAACGAGCACTGCTGATCCGCTCAACCCGACACCCGGCTCGGTCTTTCTGCCGGAACATCTCTTCCCCAACCCCTTGACGTGGACCTGGTCGCACACCAAGGGCGCAGATTTGATGTGGGTACCGATCGGCTTTGAGAAGTCGTTTCGCATGGGCTATTCGCGGACGTTCTATGGAACGGGTTACTACATCTACCATCAGTTCGTCGACGGCGCGAGGCTCTCACGGCCCATCAAACGCTGGGACGGCAAGACGCCGCCAGACGATGACGTTCTCGAGCTGCTCCGGAGCGCAGGCAGCGACATCGCGCCGCGAGCGGGTGAGGCTGGCGTTCGTGAGGAATCGGGCAGAATCGATCTGCCTGCGGCCGAGTCACGCGAGGTCTGGAGCTCGAGCCGTGGCCCGTCGATGGTGCGCGCGTTGGAGCTCTCGGTGCCACGCGAGCAAGCGCTCGCCTTCTCTCGGGCGCGCCTACGCGTCACTTGGGACGATCGCCCCGACGCCTCGATAGATGCCCCCATCTCCCTCTTCTTCGGAGCAGGCACTCTCTACAACCGCGACAATCGTGAATATCTCGTCAAGGGACTGCCGATGGTCATCCGGTACGACAGTGACCAGGTCCATTTGAGTTGTTACTTCCCGATGCCGTTCTTTCGGTCCGCTCGCGTCGAGCTGTCGGGCCCAGGAGGAGCCGCGATTTCGAACGTCGCCTGGCGCATCCGTTACGCGCCTTATACGGATCCTGCCAATCACGTCGGCTACTTCCATGCCACCTATCGCGATCATCCTGCTCCTGAATTGGGCAAGGATCTCGTCCTGCTGGATACGCGCGCGGTCGAGGGAGGGGGAGATTGGTCGGGAAGCTTCGTTGGAACGTCGTTCATCTTTTCGCACGAGGCGAAGCTCAGCACGCTCGAAGGCGACCCGCGCTTCTTCTTCGACGACAGCCAGACGCCTCAGGCTTATGGCACCGGCACCGAAGAATGGGGCGGCGGCGGCGACTATTGGGGTGGAAGCAACATGACGCTGCCGCTCGCGGGGCATCCCGTGGGCGCCAAGGATGCCGAGACCGCCGTGAGCGCGGAAGACAAGATCAACTCCGCCTATCGCTTCCTGCTCGCCGATCTGATGCCGTTTGGCAAGAATGCACTGATCCGCTTGGAGCACGGCGCCGTCAACGATTCCACCGAGCACTACGAGACCGTCACGTACTGGTATGGCTTGCCGGCGGCCTCAGTGGTAAAGACTGACGAGCTGATCATTGGCGATGAGGCCAGCGAGCGCTCGCATCGCTATTCCTCGCCGGACGCCTCGGAGCCCTACGAGATCGTCTCACGATACGAGTGGGGGCCGGATACCGTGGACGACCGCCCTCACGCGTTGCGCCCTGGCGAGCCTCGCCGAAGCGAAGCGAAGACGGGTCGCGAGATCTATCCGGCGCGCGCGGACCGCGGACGCGTCACGACGACAGGATCGGAATTCACACTGAGGATCGACCCGACGAACCTCGGCGTCATGCTTCGTCGCAAGCTCGATTACGCCTTCCCCAATCAGCGTGCCGAGGTCTACGTCAGCGACGCCGATGCAGATGGCGAGCTCGAATGGGAGCGAGCGGGCACCTGGTATCTGGCCGGCTCCAACACGTGCGTCTTTTCGAACCCAGGCGACGGCAAAGAGCTCGGCCCAACCGAGCACGTGGTGCAAACCTCCAACCGGCGATTTCGGGATTATGAGTTTCTGATCCCGCGCGCGCTGACGGAGGGACGCTCTGCGATTCGCGTTCGTGTCAAGTTCACGCCGGTGCGAATCCCGCTGTTTCCAGGATATCCACTGCCCGAGCTGGCCTGGAGCGAGATGCGCTACACCGCGTACAGCTTCGTGATGCCTCGCTTCACGCTTGGCGATGCCTCGCGCGGTGGCGGCTAGAAGATTGCCGCATGTGGCTTTGACAGCCGTAGCGCAGGCCTTTAGGCCTGCCGCGGTAGCGCCCTACCGGCGTGAAGGCGGTAGATCCGACTCGAATCGTTCGCGCTCCTCTGCCGACATCGAATACGTATGCTGCTCCGCGGGGAACTTGCCAGCGCGAACATCCGCGACGTAGGCTTCGAGCGCCTCGAGAATCCTCCCAGAGAGGTCGGCGTACTGCTTGACGAACCGAGGTACGTGCCCGGCGGAGAGGCCCAACAGGTCGTGCCACACGAGCACCTGGCCGTCGCACGCGGCGCCGGCGCCAATACCAATGGTGGGAATTGTCACTGTCTCGGTAATGCGTGCTGCAACCGGTGGCGGGACCGCTTCGACGACCAGCGCGAAGCAGCCAGCGCGCTCCAGTGCGACGGCGTCCTCGCACAGGCGGTGGGCCTCCTCCGCCGTCCGCCCTTGCGCCTTCAGCCCGCCGAGTAGCATGGCAGACTGTGGCGTCAGTCCGATGTGCCCCATCACCGGGATGCCGGCTTGAACAATCGCACGAGCTCGCGAGAGCGTGGGCCCGGCACCTTCCAGCTTCACCGCGTCGGCCGCTGCCTCCTTGACAAAGCGAATGGCGGCGTTAATCGCCGCCTCGTCTGAAACCTGGAACGAGCCGAAGGGCAGGTCCGCCACGACAATGGGACGTCGCGCGCCGCGCGTCACGGCGCGTGTGAGCATCAACATCTCCTCGATGGTCACCGGCAGCGTCGCGTCGTGGCCGAGCATCGTCATCGCGGCTGAGTCGCCGACCAGTACGAGATCGACGCCGGCGGCCTCGGCGAGCCGCGCGCTCGGCGCGTCGTAGGCCGTGACCATCGCGATGCGCTGCCCGCGTCGCTTCAGGTCGGTGAGCTCCGGTAGTGAGAGCTTGGCGGCGCCGGCCGCGTCGCGCGGACCTGCGGCTGATGCCGGTACCGGTGTCTGGGTCGTCACGTCGGATCTCCTCCTGTTACGAAAGTCTTCGAGGCGGCCGACGGCACCCGTTCCGCTCCAACAGCGGGCTCGTCCAGCGGCACGTTGTCAATCAGTCGCGTGGCGCCCACGCGGGCGGCAATCGCCAGCGTGGGCCGGCCGTCGAGATCGGCAACCGCGATGTAATCCACCTCGAGATCGGCAAGCGCCGTGCGGGCGGCGGCAATCACGTCGCCACCTGCCTGCTGCGCCGCGAGCCCGGCCTCGAGCGCGCGCGGAATCGCCAGCGCGCGCTTCCGTTCGTCGGACGAGAGCCGCGCGTTCCGTGAGGACAGCGCGAGCCCATCAGCGTCGCGAATGGTCGGGAGCACGCGAATGTCGACTTCGAGGTTCAAGTCGCGCACCAGACGCTTCACCACGGCCACCTGCTGCACATCCTTCTGCCCAAAGAAGGCGACGTCTGGGCGAACAATCGTGAACAGCTTCGTGCAGACCGTCGCCACACCGCGAAAGTGACCTGGCCGGAAGTCGCCTTCGAGTCCTCGCGCCGGCCCTTCGACCTCGATCCAGGTGGCATAGCCCGGCGGGTACATCTCGGCGACGCTCGGCATGAACAGACAATCAACGCCGGCCCCTACAGCGATTTTCTCATCCTCCGCCTGGTCCCGCGGATACGCCGATAGATCCTTCGGATCGCCGAACTGCGTTGGATTGACGAACAGGCTCGTCACGACAACATCGCACGCCTCACGCGCGGCCTGCATCAACGCCACGTGGCCGTCATGGAACGCGCCCATGGTTGGCACGAGGCCAACGGTCGAACCGGCGCGTACCGCCGCGAGCGCGTGGCGCAGCTCGGCGATGGTCCGGAGTACCTTCATACGGTGGTCACCTCAATCCAACTGGTCATTCTACCCGTTTGGATGTTCGACACGGCGGACATCGACACGAACGAGGGAGAGCCTGCGGGATGTCCGATTCGTTCGAGACAGTTCATCGGACGACGAGTAGTGTTACAGTCAGGATTCGTGATGCAGCACCGGAGACTTTCAGGGCCCTGACGACCATTTGTGGGAGGTCTTGTGCAATCCTCGGCTCCCTCACCACACCGCGCCAGTCATGCCGATTACGATCGACGACCTGCGACATTTTGCGATTGCCCGCAGCCTCTGTACACCGACAACGCTGAAGCGTGCGATCGATCGGCTTGGCTTCGTGCAGGCCGACCCGATCCGAGCGCCGGCCCGAGCCCAGGATCTCACTCTGCGGCATCGCGTCAAGGACTATCGCGCCGGTGACCTCGAACGTCGCTACGCCACGCTGGACGTCGAGGAAGACTTCTTCATCAACTACGGCTTCGTGCCGCGCCGCATCCAGGCACTGATGCACCCGCGCGCCACCGCACGCTGGCCCTCTGCACACGGTAAACGCGTGCGGGCGCTGCTCGATTTCGTACGTGAGCGCGGCGAGGTGCACCCGCGCGAGGTGGACGGCCATTTCGCGCACGGCAGGGTGACGAACTACTGGGGCGGCTCGTCGGCCGCGACAACGCATCTGCTCGACCTGATGCATCGGCGCGGCGTTCTGCGGGTGGCACGACGAGAGGGCGGCATTCGCGTCTATGCCGCGCGCGAGCATCCCGCAGGTCCAATGGACGCAGCGGGCCGCCGCGAGCGGATTGACGCGCTGGTCGACCTGGCGACGAGCCTCTACGCGCCGCTGCCCGGGCGGTCGCTGCCGACTCTCGTCAGCCGGCTGCGGTACGCCGTACCGCAGTGGCAGCACGAGTTGAAGGGAGCACTGCAGCGGGTCAAGGAGCGGCTAGCGTGTGCGCGCGTCGACGGTCACGATTGGTACTGGCCGTCGCAAGAGCGTGTGCCGCGCGGTCAGCCCTCGGACATGGTGCACCTGCTCGGGCCGTTCGACCCTGTGGTGTGGGACCGGCGGCGCTTCGAGCTGTTCTGGCGATGGGCTTACCGGTTCGAGGCATACACGCCGGCGGCAAAGCGCAAGCGTGGCTACTACGCGCTGCCGCTGCTGTGGCGTGATCAGGTGATTGGTTGGGGCAATCTGTCGCAGCAGAATGGGTCGCTCCACGCCTCGTTCGGATACGTCGAGTCGCAGCCGTCTGATCGCCTCTTCCGCCGAGAGCTGGAGGCGGAAGTAGAACGTGTGCGGCTATTTCTGCGCCTCGATCGACATGCGCCCGCCTGAGAACCACTTCGCGTCGAAGTGAGGAATCGCTTCGATTCGCTATACTGCTACTTCGCCATCGTCAACTTCGCGAGTGCTGGGTCACCGACCACGTCGGCGATCGTTGGTCCAGACGGGACACTACTCAGCTACCAGCCCTATGGTGAGGAAGGATTGCTGATCGCGGACATCGACCTCACAGCAGCGACTGGCCTGCTTGCCGCACGTTACAGGCCTGTCCCCTGATACCTCGGGATGCGATCCAGGAGAGCGCTCGTCGCACGCCCGCACTCCTCCGGTGTTGTGCAGACGCATTCGGTCGTGGCGTGCAGGAGGCGGCGCTGCTTGCGCAGCAGGCGCTCCAGATCGCGTAGCATCTCCAGTTTTCGCCTCCTGGCCTCGCGCCAGCGCTCATGTGTGGGGCCCGGCCGCAGCAGCTCGCGGATCTCTGATAGCGAAAGGCCGGCCTCTTTCGCGAACAGGATCAGCGCGAGCCGTGCCACGGCCGCGGGGTCGTAGTCACGTTTGCCGGCCCGCCGAGCCGGGCGAGGCAGCAGACCGTATCGCTCATAGTATCGGCAGGTCGCGGGACTCACGCCCGTCCGAGCTGCCACTTCCCCAATTCGCACGGTTCCTCCTGGTGTTTGACCTCAAGCGCGCTGTACGTCGTACGCTCCGATTACGGCGTCCTCCTGACACGGGCGCCGGAAGGAGTGAACACAATGACCATCGTAACCGTACTCACGGCCGCTGGGCTCGTCGCTGTCGCCGCCGCGTCCGTGTTGCCGCCGCGGGGCGAGACAGACCCCTCGTCGGACCAAACTGCATCGTCCAAGCAGCCCGTCTTCGTGTGCCGGCTCGACGGGCTCACCTCAGACGAACGGAAGCAACAGCGGGAGCTTCGCGCCACGCTCGAGCGAGCAACAGCGCAGGTGACCGAAGATGCCGAGGGCTACACGTTTCACTACACCACGGCTGTCGCGCCGTCGACCGTGATGGCGTGGGTCGAGATGGAACGAAAGTGCTGCCCCTTCCTGCGATTCACGCTCGACATGGCGGAAGAGGGTGGCCCCGCGCGACTCCGCGTCTGGGGCGTGCCAGGCGTGAAAGCCTTCGTCGCAACCGAGATGCAGATCGACAAGTAATCGTGTACGGATGTCCGGCAGGCGGCCAGCCACGACCATACATGCCAATTCCACGGAATGTCCCTGAGCCGATCGCGGGAACGTGCGGCGCGGGAATTGGTCAACCGCCTCCGAGACGAGCTGTGAGTGGAATGCCGCCCCCCGACGCGGTTATTTGACGGTCGCCGCCAAGAATTGCCGCTTACCATCAGCGTCGAGGACCGTCACGCATGTGCTCAAGTCAGGCGGTCGCCGTTCCTGCGTCGTGGGCACCACCGCGGGACTTCCCACATTGATCCATCCGAGCACACGCTCGCGTGGCTGCATCGCAAGCAGCTCCCTCAAGGCTGTGCCGTCGACGATGGGGCTGCTCCTCCAGGCGGCGCCGAGCCCTTGGGCGAGCGCAGCCAGCACGATCGCGTAGCCCGTGCAGGATGCCGAGGCAATCTGCTCCCATTCCGGAACCTTCTCATCGTCTCGCGGTGAGGCGATGAGCACGATCCGCGTCGGCGCGGCGAACGCCTTCTTGCGGATCTTCTCGCGAGCCTCTGGCGGCAGGTCTGGCCGCTGTTCTTCCGCAGCGGCGACGAGCGCCGCGCCAAAGGCTTCTCGACCGTTCGGCGGCACGACCACGAAGCGATACGGACGCAAGCAACCGTGATCCGGGACGGTCGTCGCTGCGCGCAGCAGGACGCTCAACTGTTCCTGCGTCGGCCCTGGCTCGACCAGCGCGGAGATGCTGCGGCGATTGAGGAGAAATTGTAACGTGGTGGCATTCGACTGCATCGTCTCTGGCATTCGTTGATCCTCGAGATCGATAATAACCGCTCAACCTGTCAAGACCCCAGAAGGAGTGTCGCCATGCAGACGATCATCGAAAGACTGATCGAGTGCCTCGAACGTGGAGAGATCTCCCGTCGTCAAGCAATCGGCGGGCTTACCGCCCTGGTGACCGCGACAGCTGCGGGTCGCGTCCCCGTTGCTGCAGCCCAAGACTCGAGCACGTTCCAGGCCGCGGGCCTGAACCACATCGCGCTCCGCGTGACCGACATTCCGCGGTCCAGAGATTTCTACATCAAGCATCTTGGCATGGCTGTGATGAGGGAAGGTGCCAACAACTGCTTTCTGAGATGCGGCGAGCACTTCGTGGCGCTGTTCCGCGGCGAGTCGCCGGGCATGGACCATTACTGTTATTCGGTCGAAGACTACACCGCCGGCGGGGCGGCGGAGAAGCTCCGGGCGCAGGGGATTCAGCCGCGTGTCACGGACAATCGAATCTATTTTCCGGATCCGGATGGACTGACGGTGCAGCTCGCCGCGCACGGCTTTCGGGGGTAGTCCGAGCGCTCGCGGGCGAGCTCGCCCCGGGGCGAGCTCGGCACGGAGCTTGCGCGGAGGCTCAGCAGGCTGCTATTCGTGCCGAAGTGCCACGACGGGATCGACAGACGCGGCGCGCCGGGCCGGTAGTGCTGCGGCCAGCGCGCCCGCACACAATAGACAGCCGACCGGCAGGACAAGGCTCCAGAAGTCGAAGGGCTCGACCTCATACAGAAGCGTTCTCACGAAGCGCGCGAGATAGAGGCCGCCGGCCATGCCACACGCTGCGCCGATGAGTATCGTGATGCCGGCATCGGCGACGACCGACCGCACGACAGCGAGTTGCTGCGCGCCGAGTGCCAGCCTGATGCCGATCTCTTTCGTTCGCCGCACCACGGAGTAGCTCAACACGCCGTACAGTCCCACGGCGGCAAGCACCAGGCCAACCACCGCGAAGAACCCGGATAGCAGCGCGAGCAG
>WHTT01000054.1 GCA_009377605.1 Luteitalea sp. | reverse complement strand
GGCGCGTCAGCCTCCCGCGCCGTCACGGCCGCCTCGGCGAGGCGGCCCTACCTTGGACGAGGATACGCGTTCAGGACGATACATCGGCATGTTACGCCAATGGCGGTAACCTCGCTGTGACAGTTCTGGACTGACGAATATACCGTCACCATGCCGGTGATTGTTGTAAGGCGCGCCAGATTGGTGCCGAACTGGCCCCGGGGCAAGCTGCCGATCTGCGGGGTAACCCGTGTCGGCCGACGGCATGATGCGCCGGACGACGCCGTCGATCGTTTCCACGACTGGCCGAGGCCTCACGGATCGACACGCGATCCGATCCGATATTCCCTCGACACGCTCCCCGCGGATGAGCTCGCGATCGGCACCAGTTGCGTCGACGCGCAGGCGGGATCAAAATAGAGCGCGTTTCGCGTAGGAACCCCGGGGTCCACGCATGTTGCTCAGCGCTCTTCTATGCGGGTTGGTCGTTCTGGCTATCGCATGCGATCGTGCTCCTGAATCGCACGCGGCGCGCCAGCCCTCAGCGTCCTCGCCTTCCACGCCAACTGCTGAGGCTTCCAAAGACCAGCGGCCCGAGCCACCATCCAGGTGGATCGGCGCTCGATTCGAGAATCGCCGCATCAGCGTGAGCGTCGCGGAAACGGACGCCGAGCCGCAACAAATCGTCGTCGAGCCGGCGACAGAGAGAGAGCTGGTGCAAGCCGTCTGCAACTATCTGAACGGCGAAAGCCTCGCAATCGATGGCATCTGGGGTCCCCTCACTGACGCTGCGTACGGGCGGCTGCTGTCGACGCTGCGGATGCAGTGCCGCAGTCCAACGGGCAACACGGGCGACATGGCGCTGTTCTGCGAGCTGATTGCAAAGGCTGGGATCACCGGACAGCCCGCGGGAACGTTCGTGGGACCCTGTTAGACGGTAGCGCCGCCTCGGCGAGGCCGTGGATCGCGCACCACGGCGCGTTCGGCGAACGCGCCCTACCGCGAACGATGGTAGGCCGCCTCGCCGAGGCGGCCGATCTCTCATGGCGTGCGACGTGGCCGCTCTGCATGACGAAGGTCACTCGGGAAAGCGCCGTCGGATCGTGTAGCGGATCACCGTCGACGGCGATGAGGTCAGCCGTCTTGCCGATGTCGATTGTGCCGATCTCGGTGGCCAAGCCCAAAGCATCCGCTGCGTCGACCGTTGCGGCGCGGATTGCATCGATCGCTGGCACGCCTGCTTCGATCAGGGCGGCGAACTCCACGGCGTTCTCGCCGTGTGGAAGCACGCCGCCATCGGTCCCGAAGATGAGCCGCACACCGGCGCGGTGTGCCTCTGCCACGGACTCTTGCAGTGCGACTCCTGCTCTGCCCTGCGTCCCGCGCAGCAGGGAGGCAAGCGTCGGAACGAGAAACACGCCTTTGTCACGGAGCACCGTCGCTGTGGCCGCGTCGAGATATGCCGCGTGTGCCAATCCATCGACGCCTGCGCGGAGCGCCGCCTGGACGCTTCCGAGGCTTATCGCGTGGGCGAGCACGACGTGACCCCGTCGCCGAGACTCGTCGACCACCGCCGCCAGCGCGGCATCCGAGATCTCGTAGGCGTCCGGATGGGCGAAGGCGTCCCTCGTCCAGCCAGACACGCAAACTTTCGTCAGGTCGGCCCCCGAAGCCACGTTCTCGCGCACGCGCGCGCGGAATTGCTTCGGGCCGCCATCGACACCGATCCCACCAAACTCGCAGATGCCGTTCTTCGTGCCCACCCAAAGGCCGGCTGCCAAGATGCGAGGGCCCTCGGCATCTCCGGAAGCAATGGCGTCGCGCAGCCGGATCACGGCATCGGACGTGGCGCCGAGATCGGCGACGGTGGTGAAGCCGGCCCGAAGGATCGCAGCGGCGTTCGCGCGGGATGTGCCACCGATTGTCAGGTGCACATGGGCGTCGATGAGGCCTGGCAGCACCGTCGCGGCTCCAAGATCAATCAGTGCCTTGGTGGACCGCTGATCGAAGTCGGCTAACGGCACGATGTGCTTGATCCGAGTGCCAGACACCACAATCGCCGACGGTCCGTGGAATTGGCCGGATGCTGGATCCAGCCATCGTCTCACGCGCAGCGCGGTGTCCGCAGACGAGAAGCGCGGCTGCTGCCAGTGACCAACCACGGGAGCGCTCGCCATGACGGCCACGGCAAGGACAGGTGTTGCAACGCGGGTGAGCATTTTCGACGGAGACACTGGCCGAGAAAGAACACAGTGCCTCAGATCGTCGCGAGAATGATGTCGTACATCTCCTGAGTGCCCTCGTGGCCCCTCACCTCGATCGTATAGAGCCCCTTGTAGCCGAGTCCTTCCAAGAATTTGATCGCCGTTGCCAAGTCCCATTGGTCGCTGACCCTGGCATGCAGGCTGCCTGCGCTCATCGGGAACATCGCGCGAAGACAGGCGTGGAGCTCCTCCTGATTCGCCGCTCCTATTCCCCCAAGGTCAGGGTTCGCATAGGTCCGCGACTCCTTGATGATCTCCGCCACCAAGACCCAGGCCGGTTCCTGCGGTGTCGCCGGTGCGGGCGGGGGCGTCTCGGATTCCGCCCCCGCGCCACCCCTGCGACGACGGCCGCCCCCGCGGGTCTCCACGGACACGATGATCCCCTTCGATCTGCCGTAGTCGCCCATCTTCTGCAGCGTGGGAATCCCGTAGCTCTTGTTCTCGTGCGTCGGGTCACCCTGGTTGATCATCACGCGTTGCGCGCCCAACGTCGCGGCATGATCGATCCACCGCTTGGTCAGGTCGATCGCCTGCAGCCGCGACCTCAGCTCGGGCGCCGACATGTTCAGGGGCCCGAACTCCAGATTGATCTGCGTCATCCGCGATCTGCTCTTCTCGATCCGGGCGCGGAGCTCTTTCAGGTACGACAGCTCGGTCGACGGAATGTGGTAGTGCTGAAACTCGATGTTGTGGACACGATAACGGTCCGCGAGCATCTCCGGGATGTCGAAGAGCTCGAGCGTGCGCGTCGGCTCGTCCGGCTCATCGGGCAGCTTCAAGATGCTCTGGAAGTTGAGGGTCATGACGGCAATGCGAGCCAGCTTGGCTGGATCGGCCGGACCGGCTTGACTTGCCCCTTGCGTCCATCCCGTGCGGGCGAGACCGGCTGCCGCAGCAGCACCAATGAGAAATCCTCTCCGATTCATGGCGCACTCCTTGGGAACTCTGGGTCTGGTGGGGCACATCCTAAACTGAACCGGGATGATTATCGTTGATTGGCGCTTCGTGATCGCCATGGTTTCACCAGGCAGGACACGTCGCTCGCCGCGAGAAGGCAACGGCCGGAGGCCTCGGCGTTACTGGGGCGTCGCCAACGTCCTCAATTCGTCGTCCGTCCAGGGGCGGTTCCGGTCAGTCGTGGCAGCGCGCACGGCGTTGACCGTTGCGGCATCTACTGGCGACCCCGCTTGTCCCCAGGCCCGACGGATGTAGGTCAGCACGTTGGCCAACTGCTCGTCGCTCAGCGTGGAGCCGACCGGCGGCATCAATCCGACCGCGCCTTCTTTGCCTTGCAGGAGGACGCGCGCGGGAATCTCGGCCGGCGCAAGCGTGAGCGCGGATCCAATGAGCGTTGGCGCGAGCGTGTCTTGACCGCGGCCATTGGTCTGATGGCAGGCCGCGCAGACGTTCTCGTACAGCTTCCGGCCTGCGTCGAACCGTCGCTGCTCTTCGGCCGTGAGCGGCGCCACCGGGGCCGCGGCGCCCGGCTTGCCCGGCCAGTCCACGCGCGAGAGCACACGCGTCGCCCGTGAGCCCAGATCGCCACCTCGCGCGGCCATCCCCGAGAGGGCCAGCGGCTCGTGATGTAGCCGCAGCCGTTCGCCGTCACGGTCGCTCGCGGTCGACGTTGAAGCCTCCGATCGTCGGAAGGCATAAGCGCCACCTGGCCCCGCTCGACCGCCCGGGCAGGTCGGACAGGGCAACGTCGCCCGCTCTTCGCTCTTGCGCCGTCTCGCGGGCGTGCCAGGCATGGCAGCCCCAAGCAGCGCCACCTCCGCCCCGCGTAGCAGCGCAGAACGCGTCCAGCGCTCACGGTCCTCGTCTGCAACCCACGCGAACAGCTCCTGCACGCCCGCATCCTCAGCGCTCCGCACGATGGTCGCCGCGAGCATGGTCACGGCCGCTTCCCGCTGGCGCGTTCGCTCACCGGACGCCTGCATCAGCCTTTCGAGCACAAGCGCTTCAGTGCCCCGCAGGCCGCTGAGCGCGGCATCCATCGTGACTGGATCGTCACCGTGGCGCTCGAGTAGCGAGACCACAGCCTTTTCGCGCGGGCCCGGCGCCATCGCGCCGAGAGACGCTGCAACCTGCTGCCGCACGGCCCAATCTGGGTCGTCGATTCGCTTCATGACCGCGGCCTGAATCGGATGATCCTCCGTGCCAAGCCATCGCTCCGCGAGACGCACCGCTGACGCGCGCACGTCACGCGAGGCATCGTCCAACGCCTCGATCACGAGATCCGGCTCGATGGCATCGAGCCCGTCCAATGTCCAGAGCCCGTGCAAACGCGTTCGTGGATCCTCTGCGCTTCGGGCCAGCTTCCTCAAGCGTGGCGCGACGGACTGGGCACCCCGCTCGACGAGGAGCCGCTGCGCGGCGTCGCGCCGCCAGCCGTTTGGATGCGAGAGCAACTCCACCAACTGTGTCTGGGACGCGGTCGCCAACGGTCGCGTCGTGTCCCGCCGCGTGGCCTCGTGGACGACCCGATAAATGCGACCCAGCCCTGTCGGCTGCTCCAGCTTGCGCGTCAGGATCTCATCGCGCAGATACGTCGTGATGTACATGCGATGCTCGATCACACCGCGGTACATGTCGACGATGTACAGGGTGCCATCGGGCGCATTGGACAGATAGACCGGGCGGAACCGCTCGTCGGTCGATGCCAGGAACTCTCCACGGTCATACGCCTTGCGCGCCTCGAGCGTCGTGCCATCGTCGTCGAGGATGATCCGGCTCACCAGGTTGGCTGCCGGCTCTGCGACAAAGACGTTTCCATAGAGCTCGGCGGGTAGTCGATCTCCACGGTACACCAGCGGCGCGCAGACGGACGTGAACCTCGCCAGCGACCCGTCCGCACGATCGATGCCGGCTTGATAGGCACGGTTGGTCCCGGGGTTCGGACGTACGGGCCAGACGGTGTTCAGCTCCGCGTTGGCGTTCGCGAGGCGCTCGTAACTGCCACGCGTGCGCAGGAGGTTCGGGTTTCGCGCGAAGTACGGCGTGGCAACGAGATCGACGTGCAATGCGGACTCGTTGGTGTTGCGGTAAATACGGCCAACGTCGTCCTGCGACAGGCCCCACTGGCCACGCTCCAGTGTCTCGTGCACCTCGAAGATGCCCTTCTTCAAGCGGAGGTAGATCTCGGACGGCCCCGCCGTGTACATCCGGTTGTCGAGTGCCCAGTAGAACCCGTTCGCGTTGTGCTCAGGATTAGCGTCCAACCGTCCGTATTGGTCGGTCACGAGCTCTTTGGTGTCTGCCCGCAGGTCGCCGTCGGTGTCGCGCATCAGCCAGACGTTGGGCGGCTCGCCGACCAACACACCACGGTCGAGCACCTTGAGCGAGCGCGCCAGCACCAGCCCGTCGGCGAACACGGTGCGCCTGTCCATCTTGCCGTCGGCGTTCTGGTCTTCGAGGACGACGACGCGGCCGATCGAATCCTGTTCGCCCGACCCGGCCATGTTCTTCATGTAGCCGGGCATCTCCACCGCCCAGAGTCGTCCTTCGAGATCCCAATCGATCGCGACAGGATCCTGAATCAGCGGCTCGCTCGCGACGAGCTCGAGGCGATAGCCGGGCGGCATGTGGAACGTCTTGATCGCCTCGGCGGGCGACAGCACGGGTGATTCCGGCGGCACCTCCTGCACGCTGGGTGGCCACGGACGATTGGCCGGTGACTGCTGAGCGCCATGACCGATGAGGGCGACGGTGACGACGAGCAAACCAATGACTTGGACTCTGGCGAGAAACATGAAGCGCGGTTCCAATCTCAACTTCGTGCAGAATATCTCCCGTGAAGCGTCGCGAGTTCCTGACTGACTCCAGTTTGGCGCTGCTGGCCCTGAGCATGCAAGGGGACGCCCTGGGGGACACCCCTGAGCCAGCCGAACCTCTCATCGATATTCATCAGCACCTCGGCTACACCGGCCGATCCGATGACGCGCTCCTCGCGCATCAGCGCGCCCTCGGCGCCACGACGACCATCCTCCTTCCGGCCGGCCGATCCGTGAAGAGGCCATCCACACACGACGGTCGCGCGAACGGCTTGCAAGCACAATGTCTCGGCAACGAAGCCTGCTATCGGTTCGCCAGCGCGCATGCCAAGGAGTTCCTCTTCGGCGCGAACGAAGTCCCGGACCTCCAGGGCGCGATTCAAGAGATCGAACGATACCTGAAACGCGGCGCGGTTGTCATTGCCGAGCAGAAGTTTGGCGTAGACTGTGACGCGCCGGAGATGCAGCGGATTTACGAGCTCGCGCAAGCTCACGATGTGCCGGTGCTCATGCACTGGCAGGTCGATATGTACAACTACGGGTTCGAGCGGTTCTACAAGATGCTCGAGAGATATCCTCGGGTGCGCTTCATCGGTCACGCCCAAACGTGGTGGGCGAACATCGACGGGAGCTACACGGACCAGACGGAGCTCTATCCCAACGGATCTGTTGCCACGGGCGGCCTGACGGACCGCTACTTGAGCGACTACCCGAATATGTATGGCGACCTCGCTGCCGGATCCGGGCTCAATGCCCTCACGCGCGACGAGGACTTCACGCGCGACTTCCTGACGCGTCACCAGGACAAGCTGCTGTTCGGCAGCGACTGCACCGATGCCGAGGGCACAGGCGCGAAGTGTCAAGGAGCGCAGATCATTGCTGCCATTCGGCGCCTGGCGGCGGGCAAGACAATCGAGCGAAAGCTGCTCCACGGGAATGCCCAGAAAGTCTTTCGGCTCTGAGCTCGTGCACGGCCTTGCGGGGCCTGTTCACACCGTTCACAAGGTTGCTCCAATGAGACCACTGCTCTGCTACGCGATGATGCTGGCTGCGATGCTGACGGCCGGCGCAGTACAACCTCCTGCGAAATCGGTCGCGCTCTTCGACGGCCGCAGCTTCAATGGCTGGGAAGGTGACACCACCAAGACCTGGCGCATCGAGGACGACGCCATCGTCGGCGGCTCGCTGACCGAGACCGTCCCGCGCAACGAGTTCCTCTGCACCACGCGCACCTACACGAATTTCGTGCTGCGCCTCGAGTTCAAGCTGACGGGGACCGGGTTCGTCAACGCAGGCGTGCAGTTTCGCAGCCAGCGGTTGAAAGATCCAGCGCACGAGATGATCGGCTACCAGGCTGATCTGGGCGAGGGCTACTGGGGAAGTCTCTACGATGAATCGCGTCGCAAGAAGACCCTGGCCCAAGCGGATCCCGCGCAGTTGAAGGGCTTGCTGAAGCTGGATGACTGGAACGACTACGAGATTCGGGCTGAAGGCCGTCGGATCAGACTGCGGCTCAACGGCCGGCAAACCGTGGACTACACCGAGCCGGATGAGACGCTCCCACAGTCTGGCCTGATTGGGTTGCAGATCCACGGCGGGGGCAAGGCGCAAGTCTGGTACAAGGACATCACCATCGAAGAGCTGCCTTGATGCCGCGCCTCTGGTGCGCGAGCTGGTCGTCGGCGTGCCCTGAAGCTGCCCTAGTGGGCTGTATCAGGCATTTGTGAAGTGGCTGGCGGAGCGCGGCGCCCGACTGGCCAGGCGCGAGGAGGGAGCATACAGGCGGTATGTGACCGACGAGCAACGCCGCCAGCCGGGATGCCTCGCCCGCCAGGCGCTTTACAAATGCCTGATACAGCCCACTAGCTGTGGTACATTTCTCTCAATGGCTCAAGCCGCCATAGTCGACCAGTTGCTCGGCCCGCTGTTGACCCTCGAGGAGTGGAGCGATCTGCCCGAGGACGTGCCGGGGGAGCTGATCGATGGCCGACTCGTGGAGGAGGAGGTGCCGGATTACCTGCACGAGGTCATCGTCGCATGGCTCACCCGTGAGCTCGGTAACTGGGCGGAAGCGGCTCGGGCAATTGTCGGCGGCTCGGAGGCGAAGTTCGCGCTCTCGGCCACGAGGGGTCGAAAGGCGGATCTGACCGTGTATCTCTCCGGGCGTCGTCCGCCCGCCCGCGGCATCGTTTCCGTCCCCCCGGACATCGCCGTTGAAGTCGTTTCCCCTTCTCCTCGGGATCAGCGCCGTGACCGAAGGGAGAAGATGGACGAGTACGCCAGCTTCGGCATCCGCTTCTACTGGCTCGTCGACCCTCAGCAACGCAGCTTTGAAGTTTATGAAGCGGTAATGGGCGCCTATGTGCGCCGCCTGCAAGTGCAGAGCGGACTCATCCAGGCTTTGCCCGGCTGCCCCGGTCTCAGGCTCGACTTGGACGCGATGTGGGCCAAGGTCGACGCGCTCGAGGGCTAATCGCAGCCAACGCTCTGAAGGCCCCTCGCTGCACATCCTGGAGCCCGCCCGCTAGCAAGAGCCGTCGGCCGCTAGCAACGCTCTGTCGGCTTTCTCAGTCGGCTCGTTTTCTTCTATCGGCTCGCCGCCCAGGCGCGCGTCACGGAGCAAGAACATGGCGAGACACGCGAGGATGAGCGCGACGATGGCGCTGGTGCCGGCGGCCAGTTGGAGGCCGTGGACGAACGCCTCACGTGCACCATCGAGCACCGCCTGCCCGAGTTGGGCCGAGAGCTCTCCGGCGACGGCGACCGCGCCGCCGAGGGTGTCCTTGGCCGCGTCTGCCGCGTCGAGCGGGAGACCAGCCGGGACTGCATCGGTTACCTCGCGGCGGTACACCGCTGTTCCCATGCTGCCCAAGATCGCGATCCCAAGCGCTCCGCCGAGCTCCGAGCCTGTCTCGGAGATCGCCGATACCGCCCCCGCCCGCTCAGGGGGCGCCGTCCCGATGATGAGGTCGTTCGCGAGCGTGAATACAGGTGCGAGACCCAGGGAGAAGACGAAGGATCCGGTGACGAGCAGCGCGAGGCCGGAGGTGCCTTCCACCTGCGTGAGCGCCGCGAAGCCGGCAGCCGCGATCACCAGACCAGCGCCCATTACCAACGACGGGCGAATGCGGCGCACGACGAACGGAGCCAGCATGGAACCGATGATGAAGGCGCCAAACGAGGGCACGGTCCACAAGCCGGCCCTGAGTGGCGAGAGCCCGAGCACCAACTGCAGGTACTGGTAAATGAAGAGAAAGCCTCCGAACATCACGAAGGTCGCGAGCGTGTAAGTGCCGAGTGACGCGCTGAAGGCGGGCACCTTGAACAACCGGAGGTCGATGAGCGGATCGCGCAGCCGGCGCTGTCGCCGCACGAACAGGACACCGAGGGCCAGACCGGCGGCGATCGGCACCGCAGGCAGCCAGGCGAGGCCGTCCTGGGCGACCTGCTTCAGCCCGTAAATCACCGTCAGGACGGCAACCAGCGACAACGCGGCGCTGATGAGATCCAAGCGTCCCGCCTCCGGATCCCGGTACTCTGGAAGCAGCGTGGGCCCTACGACGAGCAGCAACGCCATTACCGGCACCGCCAGCAAGAACACCGAGCCCCACCAGAAGAATTCGAGCAGCATCCCGCCGAGCAGCGGGCCTATCGCGCCGCCCGCCGAGTAGCTGGTAATCCACACGCCGATCGCGACCGAGCGCTGGCGCGGATCGTGGAACATATTGCGGATGAGCGACAGCGTCGACGGCGCGACGGTGGCGCCGGCAAAGCCGAGCACCGCGCGAGCCGCGATCAGCATCTCAGCGCTGGTCGAGAACGCGGCAATCACCGAGGCAACGCCGAACGCGGCAGCACCAATGAGCAGCAGGCGGCGACGGCCGATCCGGTCGCCCAGCGTGCCCATCGTGATGAGCGATCCCGCAACCAGGAAGCCGTAGATGTCGACGATCCAGAGCAACTGAGCGCTCGTCGGCTTGAGGTCCGCGCTCAGGTGCGGCACGGCCAAGTGGAGAACGGTGAGGTCCATGGCGTAGAGGAGGCAGGCGAGCGCGAGCACCGCGAGCCCAATCCACTCGCGGCGGCCTGCTTTCGGCGTATCGATGGTGCTGCTCATCGGAATCTCCCGCGACGAGATTGACGTGACTACCACGCCACTCAATCGCGCGCTCTCTATCTTCCTCTTCGCAGGAAACCATTCTGTGTCTCACACCGGAGGATCGGCTCGTCGCGCCCAGCCAAACTCGAGCGTGCGGCGAGCGGCGGCACCAGCTCTTCTGTATACCGTTGGTGAGCGCACGTCGTCGGCGTCAGCTTGCCTCCGTCTCGTCGAGCGCGTTTCGGCACTCGAGCTGAATAAGCGGCGTCACTCCCTCTTGCTCGGTGAGAAGGGGTGCCGCTAGGTCTGCCGATGCCGCGCCGTCACCGCCGGTCATTCTCGTGAGGAGGATCTCAATCGTTGCGAGCGACGGCGTAAAGAGCGACGGCTGGTCGGGATCGGCAAACACCGCGGCAAAGTCGTCCGGTGAGAAGGCGCGTGCTAGCCGCGCTGCAAAGGTGTCCCGCAACAGCCGCAAGTAATAGTCGACGTCATAGTCGCGACGATCAACGCTCCCGCTCGAAGCGCCATCGTCGTCCGAATCGGCGATCACGCCGCCCTCGCCGGTCTTCGTGCGATAGACCCTGATGCGCTCGCCGACGCTCCACGACCTGCGGCCGGCTGCGAGCAGCGCTTCGTACGAGAGCTCGCGCCGGCTGTCGCGCGTCTCGAGATACTGCTCGGGCGTCTTGACCAAGCGCACGCGCGAGGATACGTCGTATGTTGGGAGCTCGCGGCGTGCCAGCGCCATGAACGTGGCGACGTAGGCCTCGCGGACGCCGACGACGTCACCGACGAGCAGCCGGCCGATTGCGCGACGCAGGAACGCCTCTCCGAACGGCTCTGTACGGCTCGAGCGAAACGCGACGCCACGCAAGAGGAGTGTGCCGTCGTAGGACAGCAGCGCGTAGTTCTTCGGCTCGTGGGACAGCATCGCCTGGTAACGGCCGTCGAGCTCGAGCTGGACGAGCGGCGGTAGAAGCGCGGCGACCTCCGCTACCGCGCGACGCTCGTCCAGCTCGGACCACGTCTCCGGCACCGCAAAATAGACGCCGTCGGTGTCTGCCTCGAGCAGCGTGACTCCGCGCGCGGCGAATTCGCGGCATATCACGTCGAGCACCTCGCGGCCGCGCCGTGTCACTTCGTTCGCCGCGTGGACGTCCGCGAATCGCGTCAAGCTGCCGCCCGCAGCGAGGTAGCCGTACGCGGAGTTGACCACGAGCTTCATCGCCGCTGACATGGCCTCGTGGCTATGGCGCTCTGCCGATCCCACCGGTGCGGCCCGCGCACGCCCCTTCGCGGCGAGCCGCTGCTGGACGAGACGATCGACCAGCGTCAGCATCACGCCGAGCCGGTCACGCGATGGGCCGATTCGGTAGGCGCGCATCAACGACGGATACAGGCTGGCGACATCCGCCTTGACCACGCGCTGCGCCACGCCCGAGGCGAACAGGTGCAGCGCCGCCCCGCTGTGGGGCGTGCCGTCGCCTGGTTGGTGGGCTGGGAGCGCCATCCCAGCGCGCAGATACGCACGCACCAGCAGGGGATCGATCACGCCAGTCGCCGCTCCGGCGTCCGCGAGCCGCTCGTAGCGCCGCGGCGCCATCTGCGCGAGCGCGAACGCCGCACCACCAAGCATGCGCGCCAGCGCCGCAACCTCCTCCACGTCGGCCGCCGCGTATCGCCGTACGCGCGCGGGGTCTCGAAGGTACACGTCGTAGATCAGGTGGCCGGGAATCTGCTCGCGATCCGGCCCCGAGATCCCGAGGTGCCGCGCCACCGTCTTGAGCCCATGCCCCAGCAGGTCGCGCGTAGCAAAGTCGTACTGTCGCACCGCGTCGAGCGTGTCGATGAGCTCGCGACCGGGCGCGACGTACCGCACGCGACGACGCGGGTCCGAGCCGAGCGCAACCCCGCGTCGCGCCGCCCGCTGTCGTAGCTCTGGCCGGCCGGTCCGGCCGAGCCCGAGCGGCACGCCAAGCAGGCGCGCACGTCGATCGAGGAACGGCAGGTCGAACCCGTGGAGATTGTGGTTCTCGATCACGTCGGGATCTGCCGCCTGCACCTTCGCTATGAGTCGGCGGATCAGCTCGGCCTCAGCTGCATCTCCCTCGCCGTGCGCTTCGAGCAGCTCGGTAGATCCCGCCGGATCGTGTACCGCCACCATGAAGATCCGATCCCGATCCGGGTCGAGCCCTGTTGTCTCGAGGTCGAACTGCAACCGGCGCAGTTGGTCGAACGAGAGGTCGCGAAAGTACGTCCGACCTGTGGCCACCAGATATTGCTCCTCCGGCGGCAGCGCAAGCACGCACTCCTTGCCCAGCTCGCGTAAGTGGCCGACGTGCTGGCCGAAGCGCCGTGCAGCGCCCTGCAAGATCGCGGACGTGAGCATCTGTCCATCAGCGGCTCGCACCAGATAACGCAGTGCGCCGTTGCCACTGAGCTCGCGGTAGCTCACGCGGACGCCCGCCCTCCCTTCGTAGCCGAGAGCGGGACCGAGGTGCCGAAGATCGTCGAGTCGATCGAGCAGCAGCCATGGCCGAAATCGCGCCTTCTCGTGAACGAGCTCGCCGGTCTCCGGCATTCGGCGCCACACCTCTACCCGTCCGTCGCTCTCGGCCCAGACCGACACGATTCCCGGCGTGGCATCCCAGCCCCACAGCCACTCATTCTCGATCGAACGCACCACATCGCCTCGTCCACACGAACGCTACCGCACACTGGCGCAAGTCGACAAGGATTTGGAGCATACTCTCCAATGGAAAGGAGCTCGCCAAAGTGATCGACGACTGGCTCTTCGTGCTGACTCTCGTGTCAGCACTCGGCTGCGGTCTCATCGCCGGGGTCTTCTTTGCCTTTTCGACCTTCGTCATGCGGGCCCTTGCACGTCTTCCACCGGCGCAAGGCATCGCCGCGATGCAATCGATCAACATCGTGGTGCTCAATCCATTGTTCCTGAGTGTGCTCTTGGGAACGGCAGCAACATGCCTCGTGACGGCGTTCCTCTCGCTCACGAGGTGGCACACGTCCGGTGCAGGCTATCTGCTCACCGGCGGCTTGCTCTATGTCGTCGGGACCGTGCTCGTGACGCGAGTGTTCAACGTGCCGCGGAACGACGCGCTCGCCGCTGTCGATGCGACGAGCACCGAGGGCGCCAAGGTGTGGGCCAGCTACGTGACGAGCTGGACCGCCTGGAACCACGTGCGGACGGTTGCAAGAATACGAATGCGATTGGGTTTGGCGCGGTAGTACAGGGTAAACGCCAGCGAGATGAGGGCTGAATCACAACGGAACGAACAGACCCGCGTGTGACAGGCGCCGATTCCGGGAATGCGCGAATCTGTTCAACGGCCGCTTTGATCTGTTGTGCAAACTCCAAACCCTTACCGGGGGCGCGGCTCTCGTAGTAGGCTGCGGCAGCCTCAAGCTCTTTCGCCGCGAGAGGGTGAAACACATAGGGCAGCATCACCTGCCGTGACGCGCTTGGATGCGATCAAAGACCTCCTCACCGCGGATGCCCTCTACTTTACCTGACTCCATGTCGGCATCCCGGCGCTCGGCTTCGGCCAGCCAAAGCTCTGCCAACTCGGTCTCGGGCAAGTCGGCCAAACTCTGGACGAGAGAGCGTGCAAGTTGCACTCGTGCATCAGGCTGCAGCTGAAGTGCAGCGCGTGTGATCGACTCGATGGAGCGTGCACTCATGGGTTCAGATTACACTCTTAGAACGCTCTTTACCTAACCCTACGGACCTGGCATGCATGGACTTCAGTTAGCTTCTCATCTTCTTCCAGGTGGCGAGGCAGCGTTCTGCCGTCTCCATCGATGAAAACCGGCTGCCCTCCTGCTCGATCAAGTACTGCTCCACGCCGCCGGTGGCCTCGGCCGCCTTGAAGATCTCGGACCAGGGAGCCACGCCTTCGCCAAACAGCACGTGATACCCCTCGTCTGGTCCCCAATCCTTGCAGTGGATGCTCCGGATGCGACCAGGATTGGCATTGATCCAGGCCACGGGGTCGACCCCGACTTCCACGCAGGTGCCGACGTCCAGTTGCAACACCACATCCTCGGGCGTGCTCGTTGCCAACACGTCCATCGGCCGCGTGTCCTCGCCCTCGAGCGGTCTGAACTCGAGCTGATGATTGTGGAACCCGGCACGCATTCCCAGCGGCTTCAGCTTCTCCGCCGCCGTGGTCAGTCGCTCGGCCACGCCCTTCCACCCGTCCACACCCTCCACGCCGCGCCCGGCGCTCGCCATCGCAATGAGCGTCGACCCCAGGATCTGGTTCAGCTCGATCGCCTTGTCGAGGCCCTCGGCGGTGAACACCTCGGCGCCGTTGTGCGTCGAGGGACAACGGATTCCCAGATCGTCGAGCAGGCTGCGCACTTTCTTCGCATACGCCGGTTCCCACTCGTAGTAAGGGGAGAAGAACTCGACGACCTCGTACCTCATCTTCGCGATGGCGCTCACGGTGCCGAACAGATCTTTCTCGAGCTCATCCCGGACGGAGTAGAGCTCGATGCCAACGGGCACCTGCGCGCGGAGCCGCGCCACGGCGGCCAGCGGCGCGGCCGCCGTCAGCGCCAGAAACGATCGACGGGATACGGAAGCGCGCGATCTCATCGTCACGGTCGAACCCTCCACTGAACAGGCCAAAGGCCAGGCCGTGCCATTCTAGCGGATCGACGCCAGTTCGGCTCGCGCGTCGCTTGGGGCGAGGGCGCTTGACGGAAACGGGCCGCGAGACGCCGAGGCACGCGCCTCGTGACCGGAACCGCATATATTGCATTACCGTATATGGACGTAATGACTATCCGCGACTGGCAACGAGAAGTCAGGGCAAGGCTGCAGGATGCCGGGCTGGATCCTTCGGATGAAGCGGCCGTCGCTGATGAGCTCGCCGACCATCTCCAGGATCGCTACGAGGAGCTGCGGGCACGTGGGCTGGAAGAGGAGGTCGCTACGGACGCGGTCCTAGCCGAGCTGCGCGATCGAGACCTTGCGCCGAGGTTGCGGCAACGACGACGCTCCGGGCAAGCGCCTCCGCCGCCGGGCGCGCCCGCAACGGCCAATCTGCTGGCCGACCTCTGGCGTGACGCGCGCTACGCGGTGCGGACGCTGCGCCGCGCGCCGGGATTCACTGCCATTGTCATGCTGACGCTGGCGTTCGGGATCGGCGCCAATACGACGGTCTTCACCGTGATCAATACGCTGTTCCTCAGCCCCTTGCCAGTGGCGAATGGCTCCGAGCTCGTCATGGTGCGCACGGTCGACACGTCACCGAGCGCCGACGCAGATAACCTTCTGCCGCTCTCACACCTGAATCTGCGCGATCTCGGCGATCGGCAGACGAGCTTCCGAAGCCTCGCGGCTTACTCGGCGCCGCAAGCCGCCACCTGGCTGAACCACGGCTCACCCGAGCGTCTGTTCATCGAGCTGGTCACCGGCAACTATTTCGGGACGCTGGGGCTACGTCCAGTCATCGGCCGCTTCTTTCGACCTGAGGAGGATCGCGTGCCAGGCGCGCATCCGGTCGCGGTGATTGGCTACGGCCCTTGGCAGCATCGCTTTGGCGGCACGCTCGATATCATCGGCCGCGAGATTACCATCAACGGCGTCGCGCTCACGGTCATCGGCGTAGCACCCGAAGGGTTCAAGGGCATCGACGGCGTGTTCGGACCGGATATCTGGATTCCCACGGTGATGGACGAACAGGTGCTGTCCGCCGACAAGCGCCACTGGCTGCGCGACCGCAGCGCGCTGGCCTTCAGCGGTGTGGCGCGTCTCGCGCCTGGGGTCGTTCCGTCCCGCGCCGAGGCCCAGCTACAAACGATCGCACTGGCGCTCGAACGCGAGTATCCGGACGCCAATCGCGGGCGCAGCATCGACGTGCGGCCGCTGACCAGAGCCGCGCTGCTCGGGTCTGGCCAGCAATCCACGCTGATGAGCGGCGCGGTGCTCATGGCCATTCCCGCCCTCGTGCTGCTGATAGCCTGCTCGAACGTGGCGAACCTGCTCCTCGCACGCGCCGTGGGCCGGCGGCAGGAGATAGCCGTGCGGCTGGCTCTCGGGGCGCGTCGGTCCCGACTCGTTCGGCAACTGCTGACCGAGAGCATGCTCCTGGGTGTAACGAGCGGCGCCATCGGCTTTGGGCTGGCCTACGTGGGCTGTCAGTTCCTCTGGTCGTTCCGGCCGCCGGAGTACGCCCAGAATCTCGTCGATCTCGACATGGACATAAGCGTGCTGCTCTTCACGCTCATCGCCTCCGTCGCAACCGGTGTCATCTTTGGAGCCGTTCCGGCCGTGCGCTCGTCTCGCCCTGACATCGTGAGCGCCGTGAAGGAAGAGACGCATGGCGGCAGCCGTCCGCGCCGAGGCGTCGGCCTGGCGGACGTGCTTCTCGTGGGTCAGGTGGCGCTCTCGCTCATCTCTCTCGTCACGGCCGGTCTGCTGCTGCGAAGTATCCAGCAGGCGTACACGATCGATCCTGGTTTCGAGACGTCCGAGCTCGGCGTCGTGATGCTCAGCCCCGGCCAGGCCGGCTACGATCGGCCGCGGAGCGAGCAGTTCTATCGCGACGTCCGGGAGCGCGTGGCCACCATCTCTGGCGTCCGGTCCGTCGCCTGGGCCACGAACCTACCGCTGTTCAACCGTTCTGCGCAGCGCTTGGTCATCGAAGGACGAGAAGATCGCGGGAAGGCAAGCCAAATCCTGACCGTCGTCAACACTATTGATCCTCACTACCTCGCAACAACTGAGGTTGCGCTCACGAGAGGGCGGGCGTTCACGGACCGAGATCGCGAAGAGACGCTCCCAGTCGCAATCATCAACGACACTTTGGCGGCTCAGCACTGGCCAAACGAGGATCCGCTCGGCAAACGCATCAGATTGAATGACGACCCGACGCTTCGTCAGATCGTTGGCGTCGCGGAGACCGTCAATTACGGAAGCCTCGGTGAGGCGCCGCGGCCGGCCGTGTATCTGCCGCTCCGGCAGAACTTCTCGGATGCGATGGTGTTGCACGTGGCCACTATCGGCGCCCCTTCGAGGGTAATGACAACCGTGCAGCGGGAGATACGTCAGGTCGACAATCAGGTCGAGGTCAGCGACGTGCGCACGGGACGCAAGATGATCGGACAAGCGCTGTTCGGCGCCACGATGGGCGTTGGACTGCTGGGCGTGTTCGGGCTGCTGGCGTTGGGATTGGCAAGCCTCGGCCTCTACGGTGTCATGATGTCCATCGTCAATCTGCGGCAGCGTGAAATCGGCGTGCGGATGGCCCTCGGCGCCAGCCGTGTCGACGTGCTGCGGCTGGTGCTTCGTCGCGGGATGGCCCGCGTCATGGTGGGCGTGCTCGTCGGTCTCGCCGCTTCGGCCCTCGTCGGCCAGGCGATCTCACGGCTGCTGTACGACGTGCATCCTGCGGACCCCTTGAGCATGGCCGGGGCCTCGCTCGTGCTGATCATTGTCGCCGTTGTTGCCTGCTATCTACCCGCGTATCGCGCGAGCCGGCTCGATCCGCTGCGCGCCTTGCGGGAAGCGTAGTCCTAGAGCATTTTCTCTGTCGTCTCCTGGCTATCGTCCACCTGTTTGACAGAGGTGGCCAGTGAGACTTCATCGCCACGCCGCGACCAGGTCCGCTGGACCGAAGGCTGCTGCAACGTCCTGCACGGTGAATCCCGAACGGCTGACCACCACGAGTGCCGTCTCGCTCGCGCCGGGCACCCGCGATCGCTGCCCGGCGAGCGCCGCCAGATCGTAGCGATTGAACGGCTTCTGGTCTCGCCACTTGATGGAACCGACGAAGACGACAGAACGCGCTCCAGGCCAGCGGTCCACGCCTACAAGATCCACTTCCTCATTCCCGGTGCGCGTCCAATAGCTCCCCACGACGCCAGTGCCCGCCAGGCGTGGATCATCGGCGGCAATGCGCTCGAGGGATTCTCGTACCAGCGGTTCGACCGCCTTGCCCCGATACTCGACCCACGACTCTTGCACTCGGGCCAGCGCCAGATCGGGACGGCCGCGAGCAATGTCTGCCTGCGCCGGCTCGATGAACCGCAGCCAGAACCGGAGGTAGGAATCAGCCACTCGATACCGCGGCTCCTTCGCCGGTCGGGTTGAAACTGGCAGGTCGGAGGCAATGATCCTCTTATCGTCACGCAGCGTGTGGAGCGAGCGAGCCAAGGATGCCGCTTGGAGGCCGGAACGGTTTGCGATCGTCTTGTTCGTTCGGTCCCCCGCACCAATGGCAGCAAGCACATGGCGGGCCTGGAGCTCCGACCGAAACTCGGCGGCCATCACGTTACGACCGACGACCACGAGGTCGGAATTCTCGTCGGTCAGTTGGTCCCGCAGAAACGTCATCACGTCGCCCACGCCGTGCCACTCCAGGCAGAGGCGCGGGTAGCCGCCCGTGACGAGTTGGGCATCCACCGCCGTGGCGGCGCGTTCGATGCCAGTCATGGCCGCCGTGTCGGCGAGGGTCAAGGGGTTGACGACGATCTCTTTGGCACGCCCGAACAGCGGCCTGTCGTGAGCTGTCAGAGCCTCCATCATCGCCAGATCGGATCCGATGAGGATGAAGAGTACGGGCTTTGCCTCGAACACCCGATCCCAGAGTGTCTGGAGCACCCCCTCGAGCGCCGGGTCCGACTGCGCCAGCCACGGGAACTCGTCGAGCACGACGATGGCTGGGGCGTCGGGCAACGCGGCGTTCACCAGACGCAGTGCCGCGTCCCAACTCTCCAGTCGGACGCCGTTGAACAGGTGGGCTGCAGGCAGCGTGGAGGATCGAGTTGCCTCCGCGGCGAAACGGGCCAGTTCCTCACCCGGTGAGGCAAGGCGAGAGCCAGTGAAAAAGAGCTGCGGCAGGCCGCTCTTCTCTGTGAACTCGGTCACCAGACGGGATTTGCCCGCCTGGCGCCGCCCGCGAACGCTGATCAGCCGGCCGTTACCCTCCCTGATAACGATACGAAGATGCCGCTCCAGCCGCTCGAGATCCGCTTTCCGCCCGACAAACCGACGCTTAATCACTCTATGATACTAACATCAATGTTAGTATCATAGATGTTACTCTTCGTTGGGCCAACGCGAAGCACCAGTCTGGGGGCTCGCGCTGCCCGCACGGCAAGCACTCAGCGTCACTAACCTGCCACGATCCAGAAGGCCCCATGAGGGGCACTGTCGTCATCGCCGCCCTCCGTAAGGCTGTTGACGAATTTCGCGGCGTGGTGCTATCACAACCAGGATGCTAACCGATGTCGCACAGCTCGAGGGCCACCGCTCTGGGCTGCTCGGGCACTGCTACCGGATGTTGGGCTCGGCCGTCGACGCCGAGGACGCCGTCCCCACACGCTGTTCCCGACGTACCTGGCTGCGCTGCTCTGGGCAGGGCTCTGGCTGCGCGACCATCGCCTGCGCGCGCTGCTACCGACGCGTGCGGGAAGATAAGATGCTTGGACGGATCAATAGAGCGAGCCCAACTCACTCATCGAGAGACTCATGGCAGAACAACGTTCCAGAAAGCTCTTCGTCAACCTGCCCGTCCGCGATCTGAAGAAGTCGATGGAATTCTTCTCGAGCCTCGGCTTCGCGTTCAACCCGAAGTTCACGGACGAGAACGCGGCGTGCATGATCGTCAGCGACGAGGCATTCGTGATGCTTCTCGCCGAGCCCTACTTCAAGACGTTTACCAAGCGTGAGCCGTTGGACACGGCCAAGCAGGTCGAAGGGCTCTTCGGGTTTTCGTGCGACGACAAGACGGAAGTGGATGAGGTGGTGAAGAAGGCCATCGCTGCGGGTGGCACGCACGCGATGGATCCGCAGGACCACGGCTTCATGTACGGCTGGAGCTTCTACGACCTCGATGGACATCATTGGGAAGTCTTCTGGATGGATCCGAAAGCGGTCCAGTAGGGCGGGGGGTCTAAAGACCCCTCGCTACGTACTGTGGCCATCAGGGATCCGCTTAGACTAGAAGCATGCCCGAACAGCGTGGCGAGGGCGACGTGCGCATCGGAACCTCGGGGTGGGACTACACGCGGGGCGAGGCGAGCTGGCGCGGTCTGTTTTACCCGTTCCGCCAACCCAAGGGCTTCGATGCGCTCGCCTACTACGCCGATCGTTTCAATACGGTTGAAATCAACAACACCTTCTACCGGCCTGCGACTCAGGAGATCTCCCGCACGTGGGTCGAGCGCACGCCGAACGGCTTTCTCTTCAGCGTCAAGCTGTGGGAGAAGTTCACGCATCCGCGTGAGTTCGCCCGCCGGAACCCGCGACTCGACCCCCAGCTCGGCCCAGCCGACGTCGATGAGGTGCGGCGCGGCCTCGATCCACTCGCAGAGGCCGGCAAGCTTGGCGCGGTGCTGATCCAATATCCGGCGAGCTTCAAGAACACGCCAGAGAATCTTGAATCGCTGGAGTGGCTCTTGCGGACCTTTGGCGCGTATCGCTGCGCCGTGGAGCTGCGTGATCGCACATGGAGCGATGACGTGGCCGCGACGCTGAGGCTGCTCAACGCTCATCACGCGGCGTGGACGCAGATCGATGAGCCGAAGTTTCGGAGCTCGATCAGACAGAATCAGCTCCCGAACATCGAGACGTTCTATTACCTCCGCTTACACGGGCGAAATGCGGCGAAATGGTGGAGGCACGGTAAGGCGTGGGAGCGCTACGACTACCTCTATAGCGAGGGCGAGCTCAACGAGCTCGCGGAAACCCTGGACGCCGTTCGCCGCATCGTGCCCCTCACGTTCGGCTATCTGAACAATCACGCAAACGCGCAGGCGGCCGTGAATGCAGAACAACTGAAGCGCGTGCTCGGTCAGGAACGGGGCGAGTACTCGAAGGAGCTGCTCGATCGCTATCCGCAGCTTGCACGGTGACCCTGTCGCCCGCTTTCCTACAGTGGTGGGATTGAATCATGGCTGTTCGCAAGTGGTCCGTCAGCGTGGAAGAAGAACTTGCATCTCGCGTAGAAGAGCACGTCGGTGACCGTGGCCTGAGCGGGTTTGTCGCACGGGCCGTCGAGCACGAGCTCGAGCGCGACGCTCTCACCAATTACCTCGACGAGCTCGATAACGAGTACGGCAAGCCCTCCGTCGAGTTGATCGAGCACTACGACTCGCTGTGGCCGTCCTGATCCTGGATAGTGAAGCGCTGTCCGCGCTCGCTCGCCCGCATGAGGCCCGCCAGCGCTGCTCTCCCCCGTCGGGCGGCTGGTTCAGGCGTAGCGCAGCACGCGCTGAACGCCGCTGCAGAGCCGCGCCCAGCTCTCTTCCTCGAGCGCGAGCTGCCGTCGGCCCGCCTTGGTGATGACGTAGAAGCGCGCCTGCCGGTTCTTCTCGGTCACGCCCCACTCTGCGCGCAGCCATCCGTCCTGGGCCATGCGGTGAAGGGCAGGATAAAGCGACCCTTCTTCAACGCGCAGCAAGTCGGCTGACACGCGCTGGATGTGCGCGGTGATCGCATACCCGTGCATCCGGTGGCCGTCGGCGAGGGTCCTGAGCACGAGGAGGGCCAGGGTGCCCTGAAGGATGTCGTTCTTTTGTCGCGCCACGTTACACATCCAAGCATGCTAAGCTAGCTATGTCAACAACGTTAGCATATCCTGCCGCAGGCTCTATCCAAGACGCCTGCCCGGCTCGAGCGGTCGCACGCTCGGTGCCGATGGAGGGGGAACGGACGCCTCGGCGAGGCGTCCCTACCTTCCTCCTCTGGCAGGGCGCCGTTGGTCTCGCTAGGCCGTATTCGCGTAGACTCGACGTGGCGCACGCGCGTGGTGGCAGTGAGCCGGAAGTGTGTGAGTCCGATGACCGATCAGCGAGCTCGGGTAGCGGCGTTCGTGTTGGCCGGCGGCATTGCCGCAGGCACGCTCGACATTCTGTACGCCTGGCTCTTCTGGATGTTGAAGGCGGGCGTCTCGATGCAGGGGATCCTGCAATCGGTCGCGGCCGGGCTCCTCGGCAACAGTAGCTTTTCCGGTGGCGGCGCGACCGCGGCACTGGGACTCGCCTTGCACGATCTGATCGCGACGACGATGTCCGTCACGTATTACGTGGTGGCGCGCCGTTGGCCACTGCTCGTCCGACATCCGTACCTCTGCGGTGCCGGGTATGGGCTCCTGCTCTACGGGATCATGAACTACATCGTCGTGCCGCTCTCCGCAGCGGGTCCCGGATCGACGGACCCGTTATGGGTTACGCTCAGCATCGCGGTGCACATGCTCCTGATCGGAATCCCAATCGCCCTTGCAACGGCGCGTGCATCCCGATTGACGGGTTCGTGAATAGCATCGTGTCGTGTCTGCCGGGCTCGATTCCATCATTCACCATCCATGAGGCACCGCCGTGCTGAGGCCAACCTCGAAGCCGCCGTCTTGGATCGCCAACGCGCTCCTGGCCTCCTCCATTTCTCTTCTCCTCTTCTTCTCCTCGATCAAGGTGGATGCCGAGCCCTTCGCCGCCGATGGGCTCGAGAACATGACAGCTGTCTACAACCTATTGAAGCATTCCACGTTCTCCACCGAGCCCTACTATGTCTATTGGCTCAATCCGCACCACAGCGAAGCCGCGGTGCGCCCCAACATGTACCGGGAGCCCGTGCCCATTGCTGTTGCGGCCGTCGCCGCCGCTGTGTTTGGAGACGAGGAGCTGTCCACATTGCCCTTGTCCAGGTTCAACAGCAAGGGCAGCAGGTTCGTTCGTATCGTCAAGATCGTCAATTGCCTTTGGCTTGCTCTGAGCTTGGTCCTCGTCTATTACTCCCTGTTGTTCTTTACCGGTAACCACTACCTCTCCCTTGCTGCCTCGCTATTCCCTGGGGTGTACGTCGTCTCGAGTGGCAGCATGGATGAATCCGTGAACTGGTTCATGTCGGAGGTCCAAGGGGGCGCGCTCATTCTCGCGTCGAGTCTCTGTCTCGCAAGGGCCGTGCAGGATCAGCGCAAGGCCTCGTTCGCCCTGGCGGGCCTGAGCCTTGGCCTGGCCAGCTTGACCAAGAGCATTCTTCTCTTCGCGTATCCGTTGATTCTCTTGTCCCTTGGCGGCTACGCCGTGGCCGCACGGCTTGGCCGCGCGAGCATCCCTGGCCTCGCCGTATTTTCAGCCGTGTTCCTTGCAGTCGTGGGCCCTTGGATGGCCAGAAACTATGCCCATTTCGACCGCTGGGCGATTGCATCGAGAGGCGGCGTCGCCCTCTATGCGAGGTCGGTTGTCAACGATATCGCGAACGGCAAGCTCCATGCCGCGTTGTATTGGTACAGCCCCGACATGCTGCGGCCTGCTGTTGGGAAGGCTGCCGGCATAAGTGATGATGACTTTGGTATCAATGGCCGTTACGAGATGATCAATCGTGATCACAGAGTAGGGGTCGATAACGAGAAGATCTGGGACGGCGATCCCTCGTCGACACGGAGCTACTTTGGTGACATCTTCGCCGAGTACAGGCGTCGACTCCTCGTCGTCAATCAGCGTGGCGGCGAAGACGACCCGGTTACCGTGGTGGATGCTCAGCTCTACGATCGCGCGAGAAACACGATTCTCGGCGACCTCGTGGATCACGTCAAAGCAACGCCTCTGTTTGCCTATCGGGGCATGTGGAACGACGTCCTGCCGCCCGTGATGATGTTGTTGGTGTGGATCTTGTTCGGCAGCTACGTCTGCCTGGCGGCGGCCAAGAGAGCGCTGACAGATTTAGCGTTCGTGATTATTCCCGCGGCCGTCTATCTGATGTTGTCCCTGACGACATTGTTCATCGACAGGTACTCAATCATCCTCACGTGGAATGCGTACGCTGCAAGCGTTGTCATGGGTTACCGGCTCTTTGAATCGCTGCTCACAGCGAGGCGCGAGTCGCAGCCCCTTGCCGACACCGGATGAGCGTGCGCACCTCAGACCACTCAACGACGGTAGGCTCATTGGACGCACAGCGTGCTGCGCTCGTTGTCGTCTCTTCGGACCGAGAATAACGTGATGGAATTGTTTTGTGGCCTTCGCATGTGCAATCTGCATGGACTCGTGCCGGCACGAGCCCGGCACAACGTTTGCGCCAGATCTCATCTCACTCTCTGGAGTCTGCGGCGTGTCGCCTTGCGGTTGGGTTTCTTCCTTATGTTCGCAGCCGCCGTTGGCGCAACCAGGGCCAGCGCGCAGGAGCACGTTCGGCTGGTCGTCCTCATCTCCGCGAATGCCGAGTGGGCCCCGACGAAGGCAGTGCTCGCGCCACAGAAGGTAGAACGCTCACCGTACGGGGAGTTCTTTACGCACGTTGTCGCGGGCGAGCCGGTGCTCTTCATGCACGGCGGCTGGGGAAAGATTGACGCGGCCGCGTCAGCAGAATACGCCATTTCACGGTGGCAGCCGAAGGTCGTGATCAACCTCGGCACCTGTGGCGGGATAGAAGGACGCATTCAACGCGGCGACCGCCTGCTGGTGACACGTACAGTCGTCTACGACATTCACGAAGCCATGGGTGACGCGTCCGAGGCTGTCGACGCTTACTCAACGGATATCGATCTGAAGTGGCTTGGACACGATCGGTTTCCCGTGCGCGTCAGGCGAACAATGCTGCTCTCCGGCGATCGCGACCTCGTGCCTGCCGCCTTGCCCGACCTGCTGCGGCGCTTCCCCGACGCGTCCGCCGCCGACTGGGAATCCGGCGCGATCGCACGGGTCGCCGACCGCCGCCAGACCCGGCTCCTCATCCTTCGCGCCGTTTCCGACCTCGTCGGCCCAACGCGCGGCGAAGCGATGCACAATCTGCCAGCCTTTCAAGACAGCGCCACCCGGATCATGCGGCTTCTGTTGGATGACCTGCGATCCTTCGTGCCGTACATACTCACGCGGCTCGCGACGTCGGGCCATTGACCGCCGCTGTTACATAGCCCGGACGCCAGAGGGCGCCGACGATCATCGCGCCGCTCATGGTTCGAGACGTGCGTACGCCCGCACGGGAAAGCTCCCCATGCCGGCCACTCTTGGCGGCGCCGCGGTGAAGCGGAACCCAGATGTCGGCAGCGCCGACATGCCTGTCATGTGCTCCACGATTGGGATCCCGGCGCCCAGCAGGACTGAGTGCACCGGCCGCGTGCCGCCGGAGGTGTCGTCGACATTCAGCGAATCGATGCCCACCAGCGCCGCGCCATTGTCGCGGAGATACAGCGCCGCCTTCTCGGTCAGAAACGGATGTCCCTCGAAGTAGCGGTCAGTACGCCAGTGGGTATCCCAACCCGTGTGGACGAGCACGGCGTATCCCTTGATTTCGCTGGCGGCAAAGACCGTCCAGTCGATGGCGCGCCAGGTCATCCCAGTCACGCGGACCACTGTGCCGGGTAAATCAGCCATCCGCTCGAGCGCCACGCGAGACAGGTCTTCGCCGTCGTGATAACGGTGATACGGCACATCCACGTAAGTGCCAGTGTTGGCGACCATGTCGATGCGTGCGATGTTGAACTGCGTGCCCTCGTCGTAGTGCGTGCGCGAATCGTCGAACGACATGTGGTCGCAGACGAGCGGAGCGGGCAAGCCGCGATACGTGATCATGCCGCTCTCGATCGTGTGGCTGAGGTCCACTATCCGAGGCGTGGCCCATTCCGCGATGTCCTGCTTCGGCGCGGCGCGCTTGTGCGGCTCCTCGATGATCCGCTTGTTCAGAATGCGGACCTCGCCGACCATCAGCAGGCGCAGGTCCCGCACGACGAGCGCGGCCAGTTCCTGGTCACCGATGTCCTGGCCGTGGATGTCGAGCCGGAACTGCTGGCCTTGGAGGCCACCACCGTTGACGAAATCGATCTCGAAGTCAAACAGTACGCGTCGTTGGCTCACGGTTCGCTCCACGAGGGACTGTACATGAGAGTGGTTACGCTATGTTGAGTGTAGCGTGGGACGCGGACGGAGGTTCGTATGAAGACATTGGAAGGAAAGACCGCCCTTGTTACCGGCGGGACAGACGGTGTTGGCCGGCTGGTCGCGCAGCGGCTCGGCGCCGCCGGGGCGCGAGTGTTGGTGCACGGTCGCAATGCCCCGCGCGGCGAAGAAGTGGTAGCTCGGATCCAAGCGCGCGGCGGCAGCGCCACGTTTCTCCCTGCAAACCTCGCGTCGCTCGCGGCGGTGCGGGAACTGGCCGAGGCCGTGCAGCAGGAAACCGATCGGCTCGCGCTCCTCATCAACAATGCTGGCGTCGGCTCGGGCCGCCACGGTGCGCCACGCGAGACGAGCGCCGATGGCCACGAGCTGCGCTTTGCCGTCAACTATCTCTCGGGCTTCCTTCTGACGCGTGTTCTCCTGCCGGTCATGATGGCCGAGGCTTCCAGCCGCATCGTCAACGTAGCGTCTGTCGGCCAGCACCCCATAGATTTCGACGACGTGATGCTGATCCATGGCTATGACGGCATGCGCGCGTACGCCCAGAGCAAGCTCGCACAGATCATGTTCACGTTCGACCTCGCAGACGAGCTCGACGGAAGCGGCATCACGGCAAACTGCCTGCACCCGGCGACCTTCATGAACACAACCATGGTGCGTGAAGCCGGCGTGTCGCCCTGGAGCACGGTCGAGGAAGGCGCTGATGCCATCCTGAATCTCGCCGTCTCGCCGACGCTCGAGGGTCGGACCGGTCTGTATTTCGATGGCCTCCGGGAGTCGCGTGCGAATGACCAAGCCTACGATAGCAAGGCGCGCCAGCGCCTCCGCGATCTCAGCCTGCGGCTCACCGGGCCCCGTTCGAGACCCGGCGCATGACAGGTGCACAATGCGGAAAAGGTCTTCGTCGGCAGACGGTCGAGGACAAGAAGCTGTTCTGGATCGAGGGCACTACCCGGCGCTGGGACGGGTACGACTATTTCCCCGAGCATCCTGAGCAGATGCTCGAGTGGTTCAACAGGTAGATGAGTTAACCGTTTTCGGGCGCGCAGCTGGCCGTCGCGCTTACGAATCATTCAACCGGTGGAGAACGGGCTTGATGTCGATAACGGGCGTCTTGTTGATCGCTTCGAGACCTTGCACGTGCAGCCAGCCTGTGGGCTCCACCTGCAGAACCGCGACACGGTGGAGCCCTACAGGATTCGGGCGATCCGAGGAACGAGTCGCAAAGACGCCCGTTTGTGGGCGGGTTTCATCATCGCGGGGATGGACCCTCAGCACGTCTCGCTGTGCTTCGTGCAACCATGTAAGAACGATGATCGTGCTGCCGACGGTGATCCCTTCGAGGCCTGCGACGAACTTTGGAAAGATTTCCAGCCGAGCATCTGGGGCTCCCTCGGAACCCTGCTTGGGCGCCTGGTGACGCTGACTGAGCTCGGAGTGAACCCGTCCGATCGGAAGAACGTCGTAGCCGCCTGTGGTCTTCATATTCGTCCTCTCGCCATTGGAAGCGACGCCTCGAATGGGCCGTGCAAGCTGCATTGGGCGGGGCGATCACGCGTGCGCGCGATCACCGCGCTGCCCACTGCTGGTCAACGACGACGCTATCTTCCCACTTTCCGCCCGCCATCTGCCTGGTGGTAACGTTGAGGCGATTGAACACGTTGGTGGTCGCGATCGAGAGGATCAAGGCCGCAAGCGCCCGCTCGTCGTAATGCCGTGCGGCCTCGCTCCAGATCAGGTCCGGTACCGGATCAGCTCGATCGCTGAGTCGGGTAACGGCCTCGGTGAGTGACAGCGCGGCGCGCTCGGCGTCGGTGAAGTAGGGCGTCTCCCGCCAGGCCGCCACCGCGAAGAGGCGCTCGTCGGACTCGTCGGCCTGCCTGGCGGCGCGTGTGCCCCAGTCGACGCAGAAGCTGCAGCCATTGATCTGGCTCGCGCGCAGGTGCACGAGCTCGAGCGTCGTCGGCGGCACGCCGCCCTTTCCGTGGCCGACTTCAGGGCCAGGATGGCCTGCATCGCGCCAGGAAGAATCGCGGCTGGGTTCTTCATTCATCAATGGAGCTCCGGGCGCCGTGTGGGCTCCGGGCGGACAGCCGCGCGTGGCGTTCGCCTTCACGATCGCGCGCGGCAAGATCGTTTCGATCGATATTCTCGCTGACCCCGAGCGCCTTGGCCAGCTCGACCTGGAGTTGCTCGACGAGTGAACGGGACGCCGACGGCTCGATTCACCGCAGCACGCCGACGGCTCGACTCACCGCAGCAGGTCTTTCTCGGCCTTCAGGCGGACGAGCGGACGATGTAGTGTCCGGAGACATAACTGGAATATACAGTCATTTATCGGAATTAGTATTTGACACATGAAAACTAATCATCTATCGTCGACTTCCTGAGCAAGCTCGTCGAGGCGCAGCGTCCGTAGCGTGATCGCGGTCGCAGGGACACCTCTCGCGATGATGAAATGTCCCACAGCTAGGAGACGACTGCTGGTCGCGGCCCTCGCGGCCATCCTGGTGGCAGCGACGACGGGCCTTCGGCCCGCCGACGAGCCGCTGGAGCCGTTCTTCGAGAACTCGATCGACGTGCGGATGGTCCGGATCCCCGCCGGGACCTTTCGCATGGGTAGTACGCGACCGACCGACCATCGCGTTCTCGGGCAGTCGTGGTACCGCACGCACGGAGACTACGACGAGACGCCCGTGCACGATGTCAGGATCTCGCGCGACTTCTACATCTCGGAGACCGAGATCACCGTTGGTCGATTTCAAGAGTTCCGCCAGGAATATCACGATGCCGGTCGCTATTCACCGGCCGTGACCGGCATTTCGTACGACGAAGCCACAGCGTTCTGCCGGTGGCTGAGCGGCCGCGAGGGGCGACCCTACCGGCTGCCCACCGAGGCCGAATGGGAGTACGTGGCGCGCGCCGGCTCGGCGTCGCACTTCTCCAGCGGCGACACGCCACCAAGCCACGGCGAAGCCAACGCGCTCGGCGTGAAGAACATGCATACCGGCGCGCTCGAGTGGGTGGCCGACTGGTACGGCCCGTATCGTCCCGAGTCGCAGGTCGACCCAGTGGGACCGGCCAGCGGCTGGGGGCGCGTCGTGCGAGGTGGTGGACCGCAGGGGCCACGCGGCAATCGGCCGCACGGCCTCCTGCCCTACTATCGTCGATCCGCCAATCGCGCCAGCGCGCCGCTGCACTACCGCGGTATGCATCCCATCGGCTTCAGGATCGTGATGGGTGAGCTGCCTCGCACACCGCCTTATCCCGCTCGCCAACCGTTCTCGCTCGAGCTCGTCAAACAGCGGAATGCGCACGTAGATGCCGGACCGCCGGCCGACCAGCCGTGGTTCCGGCGGCGACCGTTGTTGGCCGTGCCGCCGGAGAACATGATGCCCGATGCCGTCAAGGCCTCGGGCCTCGATCCTGGGCTCGGCGGACACAACCATTCGGCCGGCGTGACCGTCACGCCAAACGGCGACCTGTTGGTCGTGACCTTCACCGCGGCTACGCAGCAGGCCGAGTATCGCCCCGGCAACGCGTTCGTGGTGACCCGCCGCCGCTTCGGCAGCGAGCAATGGGACGTGCCAAGCGTTTTCATGGACTTCGCCGACGTGCAGGACGCCTCCGCCCTTCTCTGGACGGACGATGACACCGTGCACTTCTTCGGCGGCGGTGTCGGCCTCACCGGTGTGCCGTTTCGATGGACGTCATCCACCGACTCCGGCGCGACGTGGAGCCCTGTCCGGCTGCCGTTGTTCGATCCGCCGCTTCGCGGCTACTCGCCCCAACCCATCAGCACGGCGTTCCGGACGGCTGACGGCACGATGCACGTGCCCATCGATGGCGTAGGGGGACAATCGCTCCTCCTTGCAAGCCGTGACGAAGGGCGCACATGGTACGACGTCGGAGCGGGACACGGCACGCGCGGACGACACACGCTGTATGTCGTGCTCGACGATGGCAGCTTGTTCGCGCTCGGCGGCAAGGACACGGACATCGATGGCTTCATGCCGCAGTTCAGATCCACCGACGGCGGCAAGAGCTGGAAGGAGCGCAAGTCTCCATTTCCGGCGCTGGCGAGCCACCAGCGGCCCGCCCTCGTGCGGTTGAGGAGCGGACGCTTGTTCGTCGCGTCCGACTGGCAAGACCGTGATGGCCGGCTGGCGTCACCGCGCGCGGCGCCTTCGTTGCGCTCTCAGACGACGATGGCAAGAGCTGGCACATCAAGACGCTGCAGCACGCTCTGCCGCACGAGGCTGCCGTCTTCAAGGATCGAGATCCGGACGACTGGGCGCGCTTCTACCACTCCAGCCCAACACTTGGATACGCCGTGGCCACGCAGGCGCCCAACGGGCCGATTCACCTCATCACGAGCATGACGCATCCGTCCCAAAAGCTCGAGATGAACGAGGCTTGGATACTCTCAGATCTGCCGGACGTAGATACCGCTGGCGCCGCGCTCACCGGGCCGGCGATACGAGGCGAGCAACGTTATCCACGTGGAGCGACCCGAGCGACGTGGAGTGCACGCCGAACCGCGAATGGCCGATACCTGCTGGACGGTACCGAGAGGTGGTTCTATCCAGGCGGCGCGCGGCATTACCAGGTGACGTACCGCCAGGGTAAGAAGGTTGGTCTCGAGCGGTACTGGGCTTCCGACGGCACGCTTGTCTGGGAATGGGAGCGCAAGGCGGACGGATACGGGCTCTGGACGCAGTATTGGCCTGACGGCGGGCGCAAGCACCGATCCGAATGGCGCGACACTGTCTGCCATGGGCAAGCGACGGCCTGGACACCGTCGGGCGAGATCGCGGGCGAGTGGCGCTTCAACGAGGGAGATCTCGTGCGTCCATGAGAGACCGACGGATCCTGGAGCGCTCCCACGTTCGGATCGCGCTACTCACCAACGGACCCCAGCTATCTCCGACCGTGCTCCGACGCGGATTCCGCCCGTGATCGCGTCACGGCGTCGCGCGCCTCCCGCAATGCGAGCTCGGCACCCGTGCGCAAGGCGACAATGTCGTTCGTGCAGAAAAGTATGTCGATGCCTTGGTCGACCCAGAAGCCGAAATCGGCAGGCCCCGAGGCGCTGGCCACGTGCTTCCCGTGACGTCGCGCCGCGGCGACGATCGTCGTGGCGGCGCGGCGCACGAGTGGATGGCCCGGCTCTCCCGGCACACCGAGGCTCGCCGCCAGATCCGCCGGCCCGATGAAGATGTCGACACCCTCCACCGCGCACAGCTCCTCCGCCCGATCCGCCGCTTCTCGCGTCTCGATCTGCACCATCAGGCACAGCTCGTCGTTGATTCGCTGCTGCGCCTCGGAGAGATTGTCGACCAAGCCGTAGTGGAGCGCCCGCGACACGCTGAAGCACCCGCGCGCGCCGAGCGGAGCGAACCGGGCTTGGGCCAGCAGATCCTCCAGCACGTCCGGCGTATTGGCCATTGGAACGTCGATGATATCGGGCCCGCACTCGGCCGCCTTGAGCACGCTCTCCCGCCGACTATCGGGCACGCGAATCATCGTCAGCAGGCCGAGGCCCTGCGACACGCGACAGAGATCGGCCGCCTCGCCAAACGAGATGGGCGCATGCTCCATCTCGATCCAGGCGGCCTGGTAGCCGACCCGCGCGGCAATCTCGAGGAAGATGGGATCGTTGAAGTACACCGCCGCGCCAAGCACCGGCCTTCCGCCGTTTGCGTGCACCAGGCGCTGGAGTCGAGTCATGCGGTCGTCCCTTTCGTCGTGGATGGCGCGGCGAGCGCCGCCGCGCGTCGTCCTCCCATTTGAACCGCAAGCCGTAACGCCGCCTTCATGCTCGTCGGATCGGCGAGGTTCCGGCCGGCGATATCGAAGGCCGTGCCATGATCCACCGACGTGCGGACGATGGGGATGCCCAACGTCACGTTGACCGTGTTGGCGAAATCGAGCAGCTTCATGGGAATATGGCCCTGGTCGTGATACATGGCCACCACGAGATCCCATTGCCCGCGCCACGCATCCACGAAGAGCGTGTCGGGCGCGAAGGGGCCTGCGCACCGGATGCCTTGCGCGCACACCGTCTCGATCGCACGCTGGATGGTCTCCTGCTCCTCCCGTCCGAACAAGGCGTGCTCGCCGGCGTGCGGGTTGAGTCCCGCCACGGCGATCCTCGGCTCGGTCTGCCCGAGCCACGCCATCGCCTCGTGGCCGAGCGTGATCGTGCGCACGACGCGCGACGTCGTGGCGTTGCACGCCTCCCGGAGGGCGACATGCGTCGTCACGTGAACCACCGACAGGCGCGGGTTCGTGAGCATCATGCGGGAGTCCGCGCCGCCGCACAGCTCGGCGATGTACTCGGTATGGCCGGAGAACGGCATGCCAGAGAGCGCGACCGCCTCCTTGTTGACCGGCGCGGTGACCATGGCCGCGGCTTCCTGCCGCAGGCACATCTCGGTTGCGTCTCGGACGTACGCCACGGCGGCGCGGCCGCACGCCGCATCGAGCTTCCCAGGAACAACGGTCGATCCGTTGAGCGCATCGACCTGACGCACCGTTGCCGTCTCCAGGCGTGCCAGGTCCACGCCGCTGACCTCGCCTGCGCGATCGAGGAGCGCCCGGTCTCCCACGATGACCCATCGCGCAAGCGGCGCTACCGCGGGATCGGACAGCGCCTTGAGGATGACCTCGGCGCCAATGCCAGCGGGATCACCCATGGTCACGGCGATCACCGGCCGTCGGCGCCGTTGCTCGGACATCAGATCTGATCTCCCGCAGTGGCTGTGAGAAACATCAGGGCCTGAACGAAGGCGTCAGGGCCCCCAAAGCCGCCGGCCTTCAACACGACGGGCCATCGCCGCGCGGGCTGCCCGAGCGGCTCCGCGTCGTGCACAGCGGTCGTCTCCGCGCTGGCCTGGAGCCAGCCCCACGGAATCCCGCCCGACACTTCGCCACCGATCTGGATCGCGTCAGCGCCGAGCGCGCGGCACACTCGCGCAGCGGTGTCGCCGCCGGACATCACGAAGCCAGCGATGCGATGGCTCGCCGCTACACGCACACATGGCGCCAGCGCGTCGTCGGCCACCGTCGGACCAGCATCCAGGAGCACGTGACGTCCCGCGTGGAGATGCCGCTCCAAGGCGTCCACATCCGCCGCAGCGAGCGCAACGAGGCGAGACCCGTCGTCGCTCAACACGCGTTCGCATTGCCGGACGGTCACGGCCTGCGTGGAGCCGATCCAGAAGACGACCGAGCCCTCTCTGGTGCCTGCTCCACCAACGGGCCTTGCCGAGAGCGTGGGCGCACTGGATCTCCTTGGCAGGTCCGTGAGCCGCCGCGCGAGCGCCCCTGCAAGGCCAGCGGAGCCAACCCACAGCACACGCTCGGGAATTCCCCACACCGCATGCACGATGGCATCCAGATCTTCATCGTGCAGGCTGTCGCAAACAATCACTCGGCGACCACTTCTCAGCGCCGACGCCATCGCGCTCGCCCAGCCGTCCAGAGAGGGCTCGTTGCTGGGCCGCAGCACCAGACGGCAGTCCCGAAGCCCTTGCGTGGCGAGTAGCGTGGGCAGATGACCTTGGGGCGCATCTGTTTCCTGCGCATCACCGCCCGCCACCCGGAGCAGGCCGCCCTCTAGCGTACGGCCCATGCGGGGAAACGCCGGGGCGACGATGGCTCGGGTGGCACGCCACGCCTCCATGACGGCCGCTAGCTCCTCGCCGATATGGCCGCGCAATGTCGAATCGATCTTCTTGAAGCCCACCGCGCCTTCGCAGTCGGACGACCAGCGCTCGCTCACGCGACGGACGCGGCCTGCCGCCTCTGCAGACGACAAGCCTCGGCTCTCGGTGCTGATGGCGACGACGTCGGCCGCAGGTGCGCACGGGGAGGCGCGGAGCCTCACGACTCCCGACAGACCACGCTCGACGAAGGTTGCGCAGGCGTCGGCCGCGCCGGTCAGGTCGTCGGCCGCTATCACGCATGTGACGCGCCTACCAGCTGCCATCGTTGGCCATCCGCGAGCTCCCGTCCATTGTGGAGCGTTCTCGAATCGAAGGAGGGAAGAAACGGTCGCGCACGCTTCCAGGGAGTGGCGACGTGCGGTCGGACCTACGGTAGCGCCGTATATTGGAAATTGTCAATTCGTATTTTCTTATCTCGCCGCCCGTGGCATCTTCGCAAGACTTGCGCCGCGGGCGGCCGTGGCGGTTGCTCCCCCTGCACGGTTCAGAAAAGTGTGCGGGCGACGCGAGACACCCGTCACCCACGGCCCGCACCTGGCCGGTGCGGCCGGGCGCCCTGGGGATCCCTTCGGCGATCACAGGCCGTTGCGTGCGATCCTCTGTGGTATGAAGCCAAGGAATTCTGCGAGTGGTTTAGCCGTAAGGAGGGACGGCATTACCGTCTGCCAACGGAGGCGGAGTGGGAGTTCGCAGCCCGCGCGGGCACGACGACGCTGTTCTCGTCTGGCGACCGGCCGCCAGCGCCGGAGTCGGCCAACGCGTGGGGTCTGAAAAACATGCACACGGGCGTCGCTGAATGGGTCCTCGATTGGTATGCGCCCTATCTGAATGATCACCAGTCAGATCCCGTCGGTCCGGCCGCGGGCCACGCAAAGGTGATCCGCGGGGGCGGTCTCGATCAGCAAACACCTTACTACGCCCGCTCTGCGAATCGTGCGAGCTACGCCCCAGGATTTCCGCCACCTGCCGCTCGAGAAGCGCAGCGGTCGCTCCTCGAATCAGATACGGTGGAGGGCCAGACCGTGCAGCAACAGGCCAAGCCGGAGCTGTATGCCGACTTCGTACGCGACACGCCAAACAATCAGGGCAATCATTCCATCGGCTTCCGCGTCGTCATGGCGCCACCCCCGGAAACAGCGCCGACTCCGGTCGCGGCGCCGTTCTTCCAACAAGCGGTCAAGCAGCGAGTCGATCTCGCCGAGCACGGTCCACATCCGGATCGTCCGTACTTCCGCAAACGTCGCCTGCTCCCGATTCCACCTGAGAACACGCCGGAGGAGAGGCTCGCGGCTCAACGGATCGCTGGGCTGCATCCGTCGATCCTGCGGCATCAGCACAGCCCGGCGCTCGCCGTGGCGCCAAACGGGGACGTGCTGGCGATCTATTTCACGTCGGTGTCTGAGACGACGCCGGACGTGGCACTCATGGCCACGCGCTTGCGCTTTGGCGCCGACGCATGGGACATGCCGGGCTTCCTACTCGACTTTGCCGACGCGAACGACGCCTCACCGATGCTTTGGCGTGATGGGAAGACGCTGCGACTCTTCTGGGGCTCCAGTCAACTCTCCTCCGGCTTTCCCTTCCAGTGGTCCTCCTCTGACGACAACGGCGCGAGCTGGAGTGAGGGGGCGTTTCCGATGTTCACGGCGTTGGTCGGCGGCCATTCGGCGCAGCCGATCACCAGCGCATTTCGCACTCCAGACGGTGCGATGTTCGCCGCGAGCGACGGGATAGGCGCAGAGTCACTCCTCTGGGTGAGCCGCGATGGCGGGCGCACCTGGAGCGACCCGGGCGGACGAACGAACGGCAGGCACACGGCGTTCGCTCCTCTGAAGGACAACCGCATCCTCGGCATGGGCGGCAAGAACTCCGATCTCGACGGCTTCATGCCGCGGTCGATCTCGAGCGATGCGGGACGCACGTGGGCGACGAGCAAAACACCCTTCCCAGCGCTCGACGCCAACCAGCGGCCGACGATCGCGCGGCTCGCGAGCGGACGATTGTTCTTCGCGGGCGATCTGCAGGATCGCCACGGCAAGCAGCCGGCAGGTATCAGGGAGCGCGGCGCCTATGTTGCGCTGTCGGATGACGAGGGGGAGACCTGGCACATCAAGCCGCTGCCGGGCGCCGAGGCGCACGAGTCGCCGGAACGGGCTCGGGATCTTGGCGGTGCGACCCTGGGGTACGCGGTCGCGAGCCAAGGGCCGAACGGTCTCATTCACCTCATCACGTCCATGAACGCGCAGGCTCTCCACTTCGAGTTCAACGAGGCATGGATTCTGGCGCCGCCGGGAGCCACAGACGAGGAGCAGGTGTCGACGGCGCCCCCACAGCCCTCTGTCGGCGAGGTCCGGACCTACGAGGAGCACGACGCGAGCGGCCGGGTGCGGGCGCGATGGAGCGCGGGCGTCGCCACCGACGGCCGTTACCTGCTCCACGGCACGGAGACGTGGTACTACCCGAACGGGCACAGGCAGTGGACGGCGAGGTACGACCGTGGCCGCAAGGTGGGACCCGAGACCTTGTGGCGAGAAGACGGCAGTCGGCTGTGGAGATGGGATCACCGGACGGACGGCACGCACGTCTGGACGGGGTATTGGCCGAACGGACAGAAACACACGGAATCCACCTGGCGCGACCACCGTGCCGAAGGTGTCGCCACCGCCTGGGATGCCTCTGGCAAGGTTGTCGGCCAAGTGACCTTCGCCGACGGCAAGCCGAAGGAATGAGGAGACCGGAACCGTGTCGAGCAACAGTGTTGGAGCTACTCTACTGAGCGCTATATGGGCCTCCGAAGACGCTTCATGCTGCGCCACGTGGGCGGCGGATATCGCTGAGCCTCCGAGCATGGCGCCATCGTCCAAACCCGAGTGGTCGCGGCCACACGGCACGGGCGCGCCCACCGGCCGACGGGAACCAGGCCAGCTCGCGGCCGGCCCCATCGCCGGTCGCTGCAGAACGGCAGAAAACGCCACGAAGCCCCGCATCGTGGACGCGCTTCCCGACTGCCTGCGTCGCCGCGTGCGGGATTGGTAGGCCGTGCTGGTCCAGCGGGTAGGCTGTTGCCAGACCCACCTCAGTCAACCCCTCGTCGGACGTGAGGTTGGCCACGCGCTGGCGTGCCGGCAGCGTGGCGGCTGCCAGCACGATCGGGGCGTCGTCACCGAGGTCGTCGGGATCGATAGCGCGGTCGAGGAACAGATGACGGACCTGCGCGTGGACTGTGCGCAAGTCGTGGTTGAGGTACAGCGTCGGCCACGACCTGGGCGGATTCCAGCGGCCGCCGCGTTCCTGGGCATGAGACGGGTCGAACGGATCGGCGTAGTGTGGCTTGGCTATTCTCAGCCACACGTGGCCGTCGTGGAGTACGGTCTCAATCACGGAGCGACGCGCGAAAGGTCGAAGGTGTCGCGGAGCTCGTTGAGTAGCACATCGAACTCGCCTGCCAGTGCCACATCGAATCGGGATCGCCCGCCTAGCACGGGTACCGAACGGCGGACGACCGCAGGGATGCGGTCGCGCTTGACCCACCGGTCGAGCAAGTCCGTGGCCTGGCCGAGGGCCGCGACCTGGTCGGCGCGCGACGGTGGCGGTCCCTCCACGAGCCACTGGCTCATGGCCTGTCGTGACACGCCGAAGGCGTGACCGAGATCCGCTCGAGAGACGTCCCAGAGACGCATCGTGCGCTCCAGCGGGCTGGAAGACAGGCGGCGATCCAGCAGATCGACGAGACTCCGTAGCGACTCGACGTCGTCGCCGACCCGGTCGAGCACATCTTTCGCCAGTTGCCGAGTTGTGCTCGTCATTGACCCAGCGTAGCGCAAGCAAATGTCAAGCGCAAGTGGCTCTCAAGTCAGGCGGCGCGAAATGCCTTCCATCTCTGTGCCGTATGAATCTGTCGAGAGTTATGCCGTATCCACATCAACTCGTTCGACACGAGCTCGGCATCGATTTTAGCGTATGACGCCCGATCGCGTCACGGCGTCCCGGGCTTCCTGCAGTGCCAGCTCGGCACCCGTGCGCAAGGCAACAATGTCGTTGGTGCAGAACAGGATGTCGATGCCTTGGTCGACCCAGAAGCCGAACTCGGCAGGCCCCGAGGCGCTGGCCACGTGCTTCCCGTGTCGCCGCGCGGTCGCGATGATCGTGGCGGCGGCGCTCCGCACGAGCGGATGACCTGGCTCTCCCGGCACGCCGAGGCTCGCCGCCAGGTCCGCCGGTCCGATGAAGATGTCGACACCCGACACCGCGCACAGCTCCTCCGCCCGATCCGCCGCTTCGCGCGTCTCGATCTGCACCATCAGGCACAGCTCGTCGTTGATCTGCTGTTGCGCCTTTGAAAGGCTGTCCACGAGACCGTAGTGGAGCGCCCGCGAGACGCTGAAGGTTCCGCGGGCTCCCAATGGCGCGAACCTCGCTTCCGCCACCAGGCGTCGCAAGACTTCGGGAGCGTTGGCCATTGGCACGTCGATGATATCGGGACCGCACTCAGCCGCCTTGAGCACGCTCTCCCGTCGACTATCAGGCACGCGAATCATCGTCAGCAGGCCGAGGCCCTGCGACACGCGACACAGATCGGCCGCCTCGCCAAACGAGATCGGCGCGTGCTCCATCTCGATCCAAGCGGCTTGGTAGCCCAACCGCGCGGCAATCTCGAGGAAAATGGGATCGTTGAAGTACACCGCCGCGCCGAGCACCGGCCTTCCACGGTTTGCGTGCAGCAGGCGCTGAAGTCGAGTCATTCAGTCGTCCCCTTCGTCGTGAATGGCGCGGCGAGCGTCGCCGCGCGTCCGCCTCCCATGTGAGCCGCAAGCCGCAGCGCCGCTTTCATGCTCGTCGGATCGGCACGATCCGTGTGAATCGTACCCTACATTCAAATATTGGAAATTGTAAACAAGTATTTCTAATCAACAAGCCGTCAACGGCCGCCGACGTGCCGCACCTCCCCGGCCGTGACGCGAAACCTCCCGCCGCCGGGAGGAAAGGATACCTCTTGGACGGGGTTATCGAGCGCTCCATTCCAATTGATTAGCGCCTATTACGAAAATACATATTGACATTTTCCAAGACACGGCTAGCATTGAGACAATTTGAAACACAGCGGGCTCTTGTCCCGGATTTCTCGGTCGGCGGAAGCGCGCGCGCCTGCGACGCATGCGCGCAGGACACGACGGCGCCGCTCTCACATGGTGTGAGTCACCGCTGCCGGACGCCGACCACGCGAAGAACGGGCAACAGAGAGGAACGGAGCGATGAGGACGCGAATCTTCGCGACGGCGGTGGTGGTGGCGGCGATACTCGCCTGCGGCGCGGGCGCCGACGCGCAAGTGACAACCGCAACGGTGTACGGGCGCGTGACCGACGCGACCGGTGGCGTCGTGCCGGGCGCGAACGTGACGCTCACGAACGAAACCACGGCGGCGGCCTGGACCGAGGTCACGAGCGAGGAGGGCGAGGTGACGATCAACTTCGTCCCGGTCGGCCGCTACACGCTGCGAGTGGCGCTCGAAGGCTTTGCCGAGCACGTGCAGGATCTGGAGCTCTCCGCCGGCCAGACGGTGCGGTTGGCGATCTCGCTCGCCGTTGGGGAGCTCACCGACGCCGTCAACGTGACGGCGGCCACGCCGCTCATCAACCGTGCCAACGCGCAGCTCCAGGACGTGGTGTCCGACGAGCAGCTGGTCGAGCTGCCGGTTGGCCGCCGCGATTGGTCGCAGTTGCTCGAGCTCGATTCGTCGGTCGTTCTCGACGGTGAAGGCGCCGTCATGAACGGCCTGCCGCCGTCCGGCCTCAGCCTGACCATCGACGGCACCAACGGCTCGAGCGACGCCGAGGCGCCGTCGATCGGCGCCTATCAAGGCTTCAACACCATCAGCGGTGTGAGCACCGAGGCCATTGCCGAGATCAGCGTCAGCAGCGGCATCGCGTCGGCCGAGTTCGGCGGGACCATGGCCGGCAACGTCAACATCATCACGCGCAGCGGCTCGAACACGTTCCACGGCAGCCTCTTCGAGAACCATCAGCGCGACGATCTCGATGCCGCGAACCCCTTCGTCGACCAGGCGCCCGAGAAGCGATTCAACCAGTTCGGCGGCTCGCTCGGGGGCCCCGTTGTTCGCAATCGCCTCTTCTTCTTCGGTACCTATGAAGGTGTCCGTTCCGACGAGCTGGCGCTCCAGCGCGACAACGTGCCGACCCCCGAGTGGAGGGCCGAAGCGCTCGCTGCCAATCCCGTCTACGAGTCCTTTTTCGCGCTGTTCCCGGATCCCACCGAGCCGTACGACGCCGGCGCGCGCACGGCGCGGTTTCAGGCGCTGAGGCCCGACTCGCGCGACGACGACCACGTGACGGCCCGTGTGGACGTCACGCTGTCATCGGCCAATCGCTTCAATGTGCGCTATTCAGGCGGTCGTCCGGCGCGCATCGACCCGCGCGTCATCGAAGCCAACCCGCGCACGTTCAGCGGCCAGCAGGACTCGGCAACCATGGCCTTCACGCACGCAGCGACGGCCTGGGTCTTCGAGACGCGGGCAGGCGTGAACCGCAGCAATATCGACCGCGTGGACCAGCTCTATACGCTGGGCCACCCGAACGTCGACGTGTCGGGCGTGGATCTCAGCGACGGTGAGCTGTTCCTGAAGCGGGGGTGGCTCTTCAGCTTCGATCAGGTCATCGCCACGACGCGAGGACGGCATTCGCTGAAGGCAGGCTTCGGCTTGGTGCACCAGCGTGCGGGCCGCGAGAACTTCCAGGTTCCCGGTTATGAGTACAGCTCCATCGACGATTTCTACGCCAACATCCCGAACGGCGGACAGTTCACGTTCGGCTTGAACGACTTCCGCCTCACGACGTCGCAGCTCGGCGGGTTCGTCCAGGACGATATCCGCCTCGGCTCGTCGCTCGTCGTGAACGCGGGTCTCCGCTACGACTACTTCACGGTCCCCAAGGAGCGCGACGGCCGCCTCTTCAATCGCGACGCGCCGTTCGGGACCGGCCCGCTCCGTTCACCGGACTCTCTGTACGCGGGGGACTTCAACAACGTCTCTCCTCGCGTGGGTGTGGCCTGGTCGATCGACGCCCACTCGGTGCTGCGCGGCGGCGTCGGCCTCTTCGTCAGCCCTCACCCGCTCTTTGGCGGTCCGGTGGATGTCGTGCTCAACGCGGCCGATGAGCAGTTCCGCGTGAACACCAGCCGGCAGGACTCGCTCGAGCTGGGCATTCGCTTCCCCCTGGCCAACACCGACGTGGAGGATCTGCTGCAAGGGCCGGCGCAGCTCTGGGGCACCCGCTCGATCTCGCCCAACTTTCCAAACCCCTACAGCACGCAGTGGAGCGCGATTTTCGAGCGACAGCTCGGAGCCCAGTACAGCCTCGAGGTCGGCTATACCGGGAGCCGCGGCGACAACCTCAACACGGTCTGGGAGATCAATCGACCGGATCGTTTGACCGGCATTCGCCCCTACGCCGGCTTCGCGCAGTTCGACTGGTACGACGCGTCGAACTCGAGCGAGTACAACGGGCTCCAACTGAGCCTGCGGCGGCGGTTCGCCAACCGCTTGGGATTCGGGGCCAGCTATACGTTGAGCAAGAGCATGTCCTACGGGGGCGGCGATCTGCTGCTCGAGACGCAACCCCAGGAGACGTTCGACCTCGACGCCGAGTGGGGCCCGAGCGACTGGGATGTCCGGCACCGGCTCGTCGCGAACTTCATCTACGAGGTCGCCCCGATGGGGCCGAGCCGGTTGGTGCGCGGCCTCGTGGGCGGCTGGCAGGTCTCGGGCATCTTCACGGCGCGCAGCGGTCGGCCGGTCGACATTATCGACGACGAGTCGGCGTATGGGTCCTCCCGGCCGGACTATGGGGGTGGCGACATGGTGTTGTCGGACTGGCGCGACACCCTGCGGTATCTCAATCCCGCGGCATTCGAGCGGGTGCCGCTGTCGGGGGCGAGCGGTGCCCAGATTCGCCCCGGCACGCTTGGATGGAACGCGGCGCGTGGGCTGGCCGCGTACAATCTGGATCTCGGCCTCGCACGCAACTTTCACATCGGCCGCTATCGGCTGCAAGTGCGCGCCGACATGTTCAACGCGCTCAACACTCGGAACTACGGCGGCCTGGAGAGCGAAATCGACGCGGACGATTTCGGGACGCTCAACTCGGTCTCCACGCGCACGATGCAGGTCGGTGCGCGGTTCTCGTTCTGAGCGAGCATGATTCTGTTTGTTTGCGATGACTCGACTTCAGCGCCGCTTGTCCGCCAACGACGGTAAGCCCCTCTTGGGGGTGGCCGCATACTTCTACGACCCCATCTTCATCGAGATCGCGGCCCATGTCGGCTACGATGCGGCCTGGATTGAAATGGAGCACGCGCCGATCTCGTTCGCCGAAGCGGCGGATCTCTGCCGGATCGCGCAAGCGCTCGGCCTGCTGACGATGATTCGGGTGCCCGACTATCGGCGAGAGAGCGTCTTGAAGGCGGCCGAGTGTGGCCCCGACATCATCGATGTGCCGATGGCCAACGCGCCCGAAGTGTTACAAGGCCTGGTGGCGGAAGCCAGATTCGCGCCCTTGGGGGCTCGCGGGACCTTCAGCGTCTCGCGGGCGCTGCACTATGGGCTCGTCGAGAACCTGTCCGACGCGCAGCAGCAGATCAACGGTGAGCTGTGCTTGATGGTGCAGATCGAGACCCGCGAGGCCGCCGAGCGGGCGGAAGAGCTCTGCGCGGTGGAAGGCGTCGACATCTTCATCGGCCCGGCCGACCTCGCCGCGAGCTTGGGCGTGCCCGGCGAGCCAGGCCACCCGCTCGTGAGGCAGGCGGCGCACCAGATCATCGCGACGGCCCGCCGTCACGGCAAGCACGTGGCGACGGCGTCGCCGCCGGCCGACTTCGACTTCTGGGCAGAGCAGGGCGTCGACATCCTCTTCTGCACGAACGACATCGTGGCCCTGAGGAGCGGCGCGGCGCTCGCGCTTCGGCAGGCGCGAGCCGCTGTCGCGCGGCGGCGAATCGAGCTCACCTCCGACCGGAGGGCCACATAGGAGGACGTGAGATGGAAAGTGAAGTGTCTCGGCGGACGTTCATTCAACAGGTCGGTGCCACATTGGCGGCAGCGCCATTGATGGCCTCGAGAGCGCACGGCCAGTCTCCCAGCGACATCGTGAACGTTGCGATGATCGGCACGGGAAGCCGAGGCGCCAGCCTCCTCGAGAGTCTCGCAGAGGCCAGTCATGCGCGCGTCGTCGCCCTGTGCGATCTGGATCCGGAGCGGCTCCAGAAAGCGGCCCACATGGTCGAGACGCGGAATGCGGTCACGACACACGATGACTATCGGAAGCTGCTGGAGACCAAGGACGTCGATGCCGTCGTCATCGCCACGACCGACCATTGGCATACGCCGCTTGCCCTCGCGGCGATTCTGGCCGGCAAGGACGTCTATGTGGAGAAGCCGTGCAGCCACAACATTCACGAGGCCAACTTGCTCGTGAAGTGTGCCAAGGAGCACGGGAGATGCGTGCAACACGGGACCCAGCGTCGCAGCTCCGCGGTGGACATCGCCGGCGTGCGAGCGATTCAGGAAGGGCTGATCGGTGAGGTCTTCGTCGCAAAAGCCATCAATCATCAGCTTCGCGAGAAGATTGGCAAGGCGCCGGAGGAGCCACCCCCGACAGGGGTCGACTATGACAAGTGGATCGGTCCTGCGCCTCAGCGTGCGTTCACGCAGAACCGCTGGCACTACAACTGGCATTGGTTCTGGGAGTACGGCGGCGGTGATCTGGTCAACGACGGCATCCACCAGCTCGACGAAGCCATTTGGGGCCTTGGCCTGGACTTGCAGTATCCGCAGGCGATCGTGACGTCTGGCGGGCAGCTCTGGTACGACGACGACCATGAAACGCCGGATACACAGATGATCGTCTTCGAGTATCCCGGCAAGCAGATCATGTACGAGATGCGCCTCTGGGCCGACTACAAGATGGAGGGGCACGACAACGGTACCGTCTTCTATGGCACCAAGGGAAAGATGGAGATTGGCCGCAAGGGCGCAATCGCGACCACCGTCGACGGCAAGGTGATCGAGGTGAAGCCCGAGGACTACGGCGTTCAGGCCGAGGACATCATCAACAACTTCACCACCGCGGTGAGGCAGGGCGATCCGTCGATACTGAACAGCCCGATCGAGCGCGGCGCGGTGTCGACGAATCTGTGCCACCTCGGAAACATCGGCGTCCGCTGCGGCGGCATCAAGCTCGCCTACGATCCCAAGACGGAGGCCATCACCGGCGAGAGCCACGCACAGGCGAGCCAGTTGATCAGGCGTGAATATCGCAAGGGCTACGAGTTGCCGTACACGGGCTGACGGCGATCGTCACGACGGAGAGCAGCACAAAATGGCGAAATCTCGAAGTCGAGTCCTTGCGCCGGCGCTCGGCGTGGCGTTCGGCGTGGCCGTATGGAGTTCTGCGTGCTCCGAGGAGGCGAGCCCTACCAGAGCCGGCGAGACCTCGGAACCGGCTGCCGTCTCGTTCAGGCACGAGCCCAATGTGCTGCACATCGAGATCGGCGGACAGCGATTCGCCGATTACGTATATGCGGACCAGGAGATCACGCGACCGTACTTCACGCACGTGACCACGCCGGCGAGCATTCGCGTCACCCGTAATCATCCTCCGAATGAGGGGAGCGATCTCGTCGATCACGCGATGATGCACCCGGGCATCTGGATGGCGTTTGGCGATCTGAGCGGCAATGACTACTGGCGGCTGAAGGCAAAGGTGGAGCACGAGATGTTCA
>WHTT01000053.1 GCA_009377605.1 Luteitalea sp. | reverse complement strand
AGCCGGGCGCCGCGCTCCGGGACGTATGCAACGAATCACGCGGACAGGACACTAGCGCATGGTTGGCTTTTGCACGACGACCATGAAGTCTCTGTCTGACACCTTATCGGTGGAGAGCACTTCGAACGCAGCCTCCTTCAGCTCGCGCTCCACCGTTTGAGCCGTCACGCCATGCTGGTCTCCATCGCTGCGGCCGCTTGGCTCGGCGCTCTCCCCGGTGTCGGGCGGGAAGTCGATGATCGCGAGCCGCCCGCCAGGCTTGAGCGACCGCCAGAGGCTCGCGTTCATGGCGCCTGGATCCTCAAAGTGGTGATAGACGCGGCGCATGAAGAGTGCGTCACAGCATTTGTCGGGAAGGTTGGTTTGGTTTGCGTGGCCTTCGAGAACGGTGACGTTCTCGAGATCGGCTTTGGCCACCGCTTGGCGAAGGTCGGCGACGCGCTCCGGGCCGAGCTCCGAGCTATAGACGCGGCCCGAGCGACCGACGTGCTCCGCCATTGCCAGCGTCAGCGCTCCCTCACCGGCACCAATCTCCGCGACGGTCGAGCCCTGCCCGACGTCGAGCACTTCGATCAGCCGCGCCGCATCGGCTGCATCCTCGCGATCCGGAACCAGCGCAGTCCGGGCAGCCCCTCTCGTGACAGCAGTCGTTGCAGTCAACCCAAAGAGCAGAAGACACGTGATGACTGGCCGTTGGGGCATGGTTGGGAGTCCTGAGCCTTGAGTTTTGAGCCCTGAGTCTACAGTTTCGAGTCTGATACCTCGGAAGGCCCTGATCTCTTTACCCGCCCCTCGGGCCGATTCCTGAATCCCTTGTCTCGTGTTACCATCCGCGCAGTCAGGCCTGCCCCGTGATTCCTGATTCCGGTATCCTGAATTCCTTGACGTGTGGAGGATCCAATGAGAGACGAGGGCGTTAGCCGCCGCGAGCTGTTCCGCCGAGGAGGTAATGTCGGGAGCCTCGTCGCCTTGAGCGCGTTGCTACGCGGCGAGAGCGCGGCGGGGACGGCAGTTGCCGCCGACACCACGCGCTCGACGGGGCTTCGCGTTGGTAAGGACATTTACCAATCGATCGGCGTGCGGCCGATGGTCAACGCTCGCGGCACATATACGATCATCAGCGGCTCGGTGATGCTGCCCGAAGTGCGCGACGCGATCGCCGAAGCCGCCAAGCACTACGTGCACCTGGACGAGCTGGCGGAAGCTGTGGGCGCGCGGTTGGCGGCGCTCACGGAGGCCGAGTGGGGCATGGTCAGCTCTGGGTGCTCGGCGGGGTTGACCCACGCAACCGCCGCGTGCGTCGCCGGCGGCAATCCGGACCTCCATGTCCGCATTCCTGACGTGAGCCGCTTTCCGAAAGACGAGGTGATCGTCCCGACGCACTCGCGCAACGTCTACGACGCAGCAGTACGCGCCGTAGGTGTGCGGATCATCGAGGTCGAGACGCCCGCAGAGCTCGAGGCCGCTCTTGGGCCACGAACGGCCATGATTTACGTGCTGGCCGGCCCGGCCGCCGACGAGAGCCCGCTGCACACCAAGGCGATCGCCGCACTCGCCCAGCCACGGGGCGTGCCGATCCTCGTGGACGCCGCCGCCGAGATCCTCACCGTGCCGAACGTGCACTTGGAGAATGGTGCGACGCTGGTTGCCTACAGTGGCGGCAAGTGCCTGCGCGGGCCGCAGACGGGAGGCTTGGTGCTCGGCCGCAAGGACTTGGTGCGCGCAGCCTGGGTCCACAGCGCGCCCCATCACGGCTTTGCCCGGGGCCTGAAAGTTGGGAAGGAAGAGGCGATCGGCATGCTGATGGCCGTGGAGATGTGGGTCACGCGCGACCACGACGCCGAGTGGAAGCGTTGGACGTCTTGGCTCGAGCACATCGCCAGCCGCATGTCGGACATCGACGGTGTGACGACGACCATTGTGCAGCCGGAGGGATTGTCGAATCGCACGCCCTCCGTGAAGGTGCTCTGGGAGCGAGAGCGGCTCGGCATGTCGGGTGAAGCGGCGTCGCGTGCGCTGCTCGATGGCGAGCCCCGGATCGCCCTGCATGTGGCTCGCGGCGATGACAATCCCTCACTCACCGGGGTCATGGTCACGCCGTACATGATGGCGGACGGCGAAGAGCAGGTCGTGGCCGATCGAGTGCACGACCTGTTGTCGAACCCGAAGAGGGAAGCGGTCACACCCGTTGCGACGCCCGTCGCCGACCTGAGCGGCTCGTGGGACGTGCAGATCGAGTTCGCGGCCAGCCGGTCGAATCACGTGCTCCATTTGACCCAGCGCGGCAAGGAGATCAACGGAGCCCACCAAGGAGACTTCGTCTCCCGCGACCTCTCGGGCACGATCGACGGCGATACCATCGAGCTGCGAAGTCGATACACCGAGCGGCACGGCGACTCGCTCAACTTCACGTTCTCCGGCAGTGTGACCGAGAACGAAATGGGAGGGACGCTCGACATGGGCGAATACCTGGACGCCAAGTGGACCGCCACGCGGCGAGTCAATGAGAGAAGGGGGTGAGGTTGTCCGCAAAGATCTGGGGCGCCGCCCCGCTGCTACTCGTTGTCCTTGCTGTGGTGAGCCAGATTTCAACTCCCGTACGCACAGCCGCTGGTCGGCAGGGAGCCGCGACTCAGGCGGAGACGAAGTACGACCTGCTGCTACAGGGCGGACACGTCATCGATTCTCGGAACCAGATCAGCGCGGTCCGCGACGTTGCCATGAGCGACGGCAGAGTCGCCGCCGTCGCCGAGGCGATAAGTCCAGCGGAGGCACTCAAGACAGTGGACGTCTCTGGGCTCTACGTGTCGCCCGGGCTCATCGACATTCACACCCACGTCTACACCGGCACCGGCGAGCCCCGCTCGTATGCCGGCGACAACAGCGTCTATCCGGATGGGTTCACCTTCCGAGTGGGCGTGACCACTGTTGCGGACACGGGCGGCGCAGGCTGGCGCAACTTCGAGGACTTCAAGCAACGGATCATCGATCGTTCCAAGACCCGCATCCTCGCTTTCCTCAATATCGTGGGGCACGGCATGCGGGGCGAAAAGTTCGAGCAGAACCTCGACGACATGGAGGCGGCGCCGACCGCCGAGATGGCGCGCACGCATCCAGGGCTCATCGTCGGCATCAAGACGGCGCACTACGCCGGTCCCGAATGGGCGCCGGTCGAGCGCGCCGTCGAAGCGGGCACCCTCGCGAACGTGCCCGTCATGGTGGATTTCGGGGAAAACAAGCCGGAGCGGCCGCTGAGCGAGCTCGTGACCGAGAAGCTGCGGCCGGGCGATATCTACACGCACATGTACTCGGGCCTCCGCGGCGAGCAGGATCCCTCGGGCAAGGTCAACCCGGGCATGCGGCAAGGCCGCAAGCGCGGCGTGCTCTTCGATGTGGGTCATGGCGGCGGCAGCTTCCTCTGGCGCATCGCCATACCAGCGATGAAGGAGCAGTTCCTTCCGGACACCATCTCGACCGACCTCCACATCAGCAGCATGAACGCCGGCATGAAAGATCAGCTCAACGTGATGGGCAAGTTCCTTGCGATGGGAATGTCGGTGGATGATGTGGTGGCGCGCTCGACGTGGAATGCCGCGCAGGCCCTCAAGCAGGAGGAGCTCGGCCATCTGTCGGTGGGCGCGATCGCGGATGTTGCCGTGCTTCGGCTCGAGCGCGGCGACTTCGGGTTCGTCGACATGTACGGCGCCCGGCTGCGTGGGAAGCAACGGCTCGTCAACGAGCTCACGCTGAAGGACGGCAAGGTGGTTTACGATCTCAACGGTCTCGCTCGCGAGGACTGGGACAGCCTGCCGGCCGAGTATCAGCAGACCGGCGATGCCCGCTGGGATGCTCTCAACCCCGCCAGGAGGTAAGGTGGCCAAGTCGAATCGAAGAGGTTTTATGAGGAAGGCGCCGGCCGTGGCTATTGCCGCGGCGGCCGCAGCGCCCGTTGCGCTTCAGGCGCAGGATGCGGACAAGCCGGTCAAGAAGGTTCACTGGAACGACGGAAAGCCCCCAGACGACACGCCACTCTTCAGCCCTGTCGTCTCTTACGGCAGCCTGCTCTTCATCTCCGGCATTGGCGCGCACTTCGAGGGTGATATCACCGCCCACACGAAGCACGTCCTGGATGAGATCCAAAAAAAACTGGAGGCCGCCGGCTCGTCGATGGAGAAGGTCCTCAAGGTCAACGTGTATCTGAACGACCTGGCCGACTATAAAGCCATGAACGATGTGTTCCGCGGCCGCTTCGGACCGGAGCCAGGCGTGCGCACGACGATTGCCGCGGCCGGCGGCATCCCGGGCGACTCGCTCGTCGAGATCGACTGTATCGCCTACATCTGAAGGAGTGACGCCGTAGCGCAGGCCTTTAGGCCTGCCCGTTGGCGGCCGTACAGTCGGCAGGCCTAAAGGCCTGCGCTACGGGCCTGCGCTACGGGCCTGCGCTACGGGCCTGCGCTATCGCACCAGCGCAAACGAAATGATGGTCGAGCCGGCGGCCACAGCGACATGTTGCCGGTCGTCGAAGACGTAGGTCATCGGCGACGCCTTCCACAGCGCGTTGGTCTGGAACTGCCAGAGCGGCTCACCGCTGCGTGCATCCAGTGCCGCCAACGCACCGCTGTCCTCGCCGAAGAACACGAGCTCACCGGCCGTCGTCAGGGTGCCTCCCCAAGAGTCTGCCGGCCCCGTTTGCCGTTTCTCCCAGGCGACGCGACCGCTCCGGACGTCGATCGCCCGCAGCACCTTCTCCCCCGGTTCGCCGGGCACGTTCTTCGTGGAACCGCCGTAGTACGACTCACCGGCCTTCCATTCGGAGCGTGAAGGAGACCGCGTGTAGATTGTGCATTTCTCGAGCGTCTGCACGTAGTACAGACCCGTAGCGGGATTGAACGACGTGGAGAACCAGTTGGTCGCCCCCTCCACGGAGGGGCAGACCTTCGTTCCCTCGGGCGTCGGCTCTTGATTCGGGTTCAGTACCGGCCGGCCATTCGCGTCGATTTCCTTGGCCCAGGTCAGCTTCTCGACGAACGGCTTGGTCAGGAGCAGCTCGCCGCTCGTGCGATCGAGCACGTAGAAGAAGCCGTTGCGGTTGGCGTGCAAGAGGAGCTGGCGAGGCTGTCCCTCCCACTCCATGTCCACGAGCACGGGCGGCTGCTGCGCGTCCCAATCCCACACATCATGCGGCGTGAATTGGAAGTACCACTCGAGTGCTCCGGTCGACGCGTCGAGCGCCAGGATGGAGTCCGAATAGAGGTTGTCGCCCAAGCGCTCCCGGCCGTCGTAGTCTGGACAGGGATTACCGGTGGGCCAGTAGAGCGTGTCGAGCTTGGGATCGTACGTGCCGGTCAGCCAGGCGGCAGCGCACGGATGTGCGATGTCCTTGCCTCTCCAGGTCTCTGAGCCGGGCTCGCCCGGCTTGGGGACGGTCCAGGCCCGCCAGACCTCTTCACCGGTTGCTTGATCGAAGGCGGCCACGAAGCCGCGGATCCCTTCATCGCCGCCAGATGTCCCGGAGACGACCAGGTTGCCGACAGCAAGTGGAGCTGACGTCGCGCCGTAGTTCTGGCGCCAGTCGGCCATCTCGGTGTCCCACAGCATCGCGCCGGTGAAGCGGTTGAGGGCAATGATGTGCGCATGGTCAGTGACCATGAAGAGACGATCACCAGCGATCGCCACGCCCCGGTTGACGCCGCCGGCAGCATCGCCTGCCAGGCCCTTCGTCCGCGGGTACTTGAAATGCCAGATTCGCCGCCCGTTGCCTGGATCCAGCGCATAGCACTCGTTCGCGCTCGTGACGTACATGACGCCGTCTACAACCACCGGAGTCACCTCGAGTCGAGACGTACCCGGTACGTTGAATACCCAGGCAGGAGCGAGCCGCGCGACGTTGCTCTTGTTGATCTGGTCGACGGCGCTGTAGCGGTTGCCCTCGAGCTGCCCGTTGTATGTAGGCCAATCCACTTGTGACGTGACACGCCGGTAGCTGTTGCCGCTCTTTCGCAACAGGTGAAGACGCTTGTCGTCGGATAGCAGCTGCAGATCCAGCGATGTCTGGTTGAGCGCGATGCCCCCTAGTGTGCGGCCATTGGTAGTATCGACGCTCACGCGGACCGGCTCGTTGACGCCTGCTGGCGGCCGCAGGGCGCGAAGCGCCGCCAGCAGCCCAGGCAGCTCGTCGTCGGCCAGATCGAAGCTGGGCATACCGGCGCGGGGAAGTCCCTCACGGATCAGCGTTGCGAGCTCGTCGTCTGTCAGGGTCGCGATACGGGTGACAATCGCGGGCCCGAGCTCGCCGCCATTTCCGTCGCCGCCGTGACATCTCGCACAGAGGCTCTCGTACTGCCGTCCGCCTGCGTCCACGTCTTGCGCCGGCGCCCTGGCCGGGTACAGCAGGAGACAAAGACCAACTGCGGCGAAGGTTCGCATCGTGGCGAAAACATACCACGATCTGGGATGCCACTTGGTTCCACCCGCCTCGAGCGCCCGTGATCGGATAGGATCCAGGCGCTCACGTGCCCCCCTACTTGGTCCATGTCGCACAGGTCTTCAGGATGGTTTCGACACTCGTTGGATTGATCGTCATCGCTAGTCTCGCCGGCCTCGCTCTGTGGGTGGGAACAACCCGTCGCTTCTCTGGTCTTGCCTTCACCTGCTGGGTCTGCACGGTCGTTGCAGCGGCGCTCCTCTATCCCTCGGCGTTCATCTCGTGGGGCGGCTATACCTTGACCAATCTCATCGTCCCGCTCATCCAGATCATCATGTTCGGGATGGGGACGACGCTCAGCGTGGCCGACTTCGGACGCGTGCTGGTGATGCCGCGTGCAGCCCTCATCGGCATCGTCTTGCAGTTTGTCATCATGCCGCTGACAGCGCTGACGCTGGCGAGCCTCTTCGGCTTCGAGGGAGAGGTGGGTGCCGGCATCATCCTGGTCGGCGCCGCGCCCGGCGGGGTGGCGTCGAACGTGATGACCTATCTGGCTGGTGGCAACGTCGCGCTGTCAGTGACGATGACCGCGGTCTCGACCCTGCTGTCGCCCATTATGACGCCGCTGGCGATGCAAACGTTGGCGGGGCGGTTCGTGCCGATCGACTTCTACGAGATGATGATGTCGATTCTCTACATGATCATTCTCCCCATCGTCGCCGGCCTGGTGGTCAACAGCCTGCTGCGAGGACGGCAATGGATACACCGCATTCTCCCCATCGTTTCGATGGTGGCGATCTGCATCATCCTCGCAATCATTACCGCGAGCTCGCGAGACGCGCTGCTCGCGGTCGCGGTTGCGCTCTTCACCGTCGTGGTGCTGCACAACGCCATCGGCTTCCTCTTCGGCTACTGGGGGGGACGGCTCTTTGGACTGGACGAGGCGAATTCGCGGACGGCGTCGATTGAAGTGGGAATGCAGAATGCGGGTATGGCCTCTGGCCTCGCAATTAGCGTGCTCCACAGTACCGACGCCGGCTTGGCGGCAGCCATCTTCGGGCCGTGGATGAACGTCACCGGGTCGATACTCGCCTCGTTCTGGCGTCAGCGGTCGGCGAGGTAGCAGAGGAACCGGGTACCTTTTCCACGAGGGGACACTGACGGACTACTCGGGCTTCTTGGCGCCAGGTTGCTTGGCCTGGATCTCGCGGTTCAACTGCTCGACGATGGCGCGCTCGCGGTCACCGTCTTTCTTGCGCTTCAAGCGATAGTAGACCGTCGCTAGGGAGACGTGTGGCTCGAGCCACTTGGGCTGCTCCTCGACGAGCTGCTCCAGCATGCGCTGCGCTTCGACCACCTCGCCGACGGCCATGTGCAAGGTGGCAACTTGATACCGCGTCGCAGGATCGCCTGGGCGCGCACGGAGGGCGCGCTCCAGCAGCTGCGTGGCCTCGTCGAGCTGTTGGTCCTCCTTGGCCAGAGAGCCGAGGTTCAAATTGGCCTCGTAGTCATTGGGATCGGCCCGAAGCGCCGCTTCGAGCTCCTTCCGCGCGAGATCCCGGTTCCCAGTCGCCAGCAGCGACAGGCCGTAGTACGTGTGAACGTCAGGAAGGCTTGGATCGAGCGCCACGGCTTTGGCGAGCTCCTTGGTCGCGCCGGCGAGATCGTGAACCTCACGCATTGCGACACCCATCAGCAGATGCGCTTGGGCTGACTCGCCGCGCCGCATGATTCGATCGATGAGCAGCTGGCCGTGGTCCGGATGGCCACTTCGCAGGTATGCCATCCCGAGCACGTACGCAATCGCAAGGTCGTCTCGGTGTCGCGGCTCCAAGGGCTCGAGAATCTTGACGACCGCGTTGTATTCACCAAGGCGCAGATGACAGTCCGCCTGGAGTAGTGTCGCCTGCAGGTTGTCAGGCTGAATGGCTCGAACCCGCTCGAGCTCTGCCGCAGCCTCCTGGAACTGCGCCGCTTTGTGGTGCGCGATTGCAAGGTTGAGCCGTACGGCGGCGTTTCCCTCGTCGATGGCGAGAGCACGCCGGTACTGGGCAATCGCGTCTTCGTAGTGTCCGAGCTGAACCAGGACGACCGCCAGGTTCGAGCGGCCCGCGAGGTTGTCCGGTTGCTTCGTCAAGAACGCTCGATACGCGCTGGCGGCCGCTTCGAGCTGACCCTGCTGCTGCAAGGCGACCGCGCGCTGGAAGAGCGTGAGCGGGTTGCTGGTCTGCTGTGCTGTGGCTGCCGCGCCGCCGAAGTACCCAACCACGAAGGGCACCAAGATCAAACCACGAAGGGCACGAAGGGGTACACCACGAAGAACACGAAGAGCACGAAGAAGATCAATTGTCTTCTTCGTGGCTTTCGTGTCCTTCGTGGTTGAATTCTTCGTGGCCTTCGTGTTCTTCGTGGTGTAACCTTCGCGCCCTTCGTGGTCCTCATCCCTGCGACGAGGTTAGAAGGTGTACCGCAGCGCAATCTGGACGATTCGGCGCCCGAACTTGTTGTCTTCTGGTAGACGGCCGAAATCGGCGTTCACCTGTTCCCCTTGATCGTAGTTGAGCGTGAGATTCGTGGCTTGATCAGCGGCGCGAATCGGGTGATTGAAGACATTGTACGCCGCAACCCGTACCTGAAGACGATGGTCGCCCCGGCCAATGGGGATGTTCTTCATGAGCGAGAGGTCGTGGTTGAGATAAGCCTGGGTCCTGATGTCCGGAAAGATGTAGGCGCCATTGTTGCCCGGAGAGGGCGGTCCGAAGCAGCTCGGGTTGAACAGGAATCCATCCGGCACATCGTCTCTCGGATCACAGAGGACCACCGGCTGCGCGCGGACCTGCGGCGAGCCTGTGATTTGCGTCGCATTGATCGGTGTGCCGTCGGCCAGCGTCCCTTGAATGTCGAAGTTGCCAAGAATGGGCGCACCGCTGATGAACTGAGAGATGCCAGCCACCTGCCAGTCACCGAGCAGCGCGTTGAGCATGCGGTTGCCCTGCAGCTCGCCGAGCTGCCAGTTGTAGGCGATTGAGGCGACGTGCCTCCGGTCGGTGCCAAGGACGCCGTAGTTGAACTGCCGCGAATCCAGGATGTACTCGGACCCGGTTCGCGAGCCGCCGGGATCACCCGATCGAATGCCCAGGCTCTTCGAGAACGTATAGCCGCCCGTCACGCCGAATCGGCCCGTCTGCCGCGTCAAGAGCGCCTGGAGGCCATGGTAGTTCTGATACATGCTGTGGCGGTAGACGTTGAGGTCACCGTACTGAGGGCGCGGTCGATAGTCGTCCGCATTACCTTCCGGGTCGTTGAGCATCGCGCCGAGCGGCACAGCATTGAGGTTGGCGAGATCGAAGTTCATCAGGTCCCGACTCTCGTTGCCGACGTAGCTCAGCTCGAGGTTCATCGACCAGGGCAGTTTCTGATTGACGGTGGTGCTCCAGGAGTACGTGGTTGGCTGCTTGTCGTCGTTGATGTCGAGCGCGCTCCCACCGAATACGATGGAGCCTCCACCGAGCCCTTCGAGGCTTCGGAGCGTGCGCGGCTCGTCGTTGAAGCTGAATGCCCGCACGCCGTTCGCGAGGTCGATGGCTTCGGGGAACGGCTGCTGCGCATCGTGCCACTTGAAGACGCCGAAGCCGCCACGGACCACGGTGGCGCCTGTTCCACGGACGTCCCAGGCAACGCCCACACGCGGCTGGACGAACAGCGAGGAATCCACACCGCTAGTCGGGATCGAGCCGTCTATCGCGTTCCAGACCAGACCGGGGAACGCGCCCGCCGGCGCATTGGGGTCGTAGCGGTTCTGGTCCCACACGAGGAGGCCCTGTCCTTCACGGTCGTACCATGGACCGATGAACGAGATGCGGGCGCCGTAGTCGACCGTGAGGTTGGGGAACAGCCGCCAGCTGTCCTGGGCGTACCCTTCGACGCGGTTGTAACCGATGTTGTGCAAGACGTTTTGGGTCTGTTCGTTGTAGGACCCGATTCGACCGAGCAGAAGGTCGGCAAACGTGTTACCCGTGCTGTGGCTCAGCGTGTTATTGAGGACGATGTTGCCATTGCTGTTGCCGTTGCCTGGCTGGTTGTTGGTGACATGCTCGAAGAAGAAGCCGACCTTCACGGCGTGCGTGCCGAACACCTTCGTCACGTTGTTGAGCGCTGCCACCTGCCACTTCGTCGCGAAAAGCACCGGATCGAAGCCGCCAGGATTGAAGACCATCGGACCGCCAGAGCCGGCGTCGATGGACGGAATCTGGTCACTCTCGCCGAACACCCCGCTGTAGGGGTAGCCGAGCGCCTGGCGCGAGATGCTCTCCGGATTCGTGAACTCGTTGGGGAAGTCGATGTACGTGACCGCGAAGATTGTCTCGTTGGTCAGCGACGGGCCAAACACCTTCGTCAAGCTGGCGGTCATCGAATCGGATCGATTGTTGGCCTCGATCGGCGACGGATACGGCACCTGCCGCTCGCCGTTGCGCCACCACAAACCGATCACGAAGGGCTGTGTCTCGCGCTGCATGTTGTAGCGCACGAACAGCTTGGTGCTGTCACTGATATTGGCGTCCACACGGCCAAGCGCCTGATAGCCGTTTTGATCGACGAGCAAGTTGTCGACGTAGTTGAACCCGCCGGTGGCGTTCGCGTCGGCATTGGCCTGGGGAAAGAGGTCCAAGAGCACCCGACCGCCGGGATCGATCTCGCTACTCGGGATGACCCCTCCGTCGACGCCGCTTGGCACGCTGTTGACGAAGCTGCCCGATAGCCCGAGATTGGCCGCCTGGCTGAAATCGCCCTGACGCATGGCGTCGGTCGGGACCCACGACTTGATGAAGCCGGTGTCGAGCCGCTGCTTGAAGTACTGATAGCCAAAGAAGAAGAAGAGCTTGTCGCGGTTCTCGTTGAGCTTCGGCACGACGAGCGGTCCGCCCACCGTGAAGCCGGGATAGAAGAACTGGTTCTTGATCTTCTCGGCATCGATGCTATTGGCGAACCATTCATTCGAGTTGAGGTGGTAGTCGCGAATGTTCGCAAAGGCCGCGCCGTGGAAGCTCTGACCGCCTTGCTTGCTGACCACCGACATCGCCACGGGCCCCTTCGCATGCTCGGCGCCGAAGTTGGACTGCAGCACCTTGAACTCTTGGACGAACTCCGAGTTCGGGTTCACCGAGGTGGCACAGTTGCAGCCCGGATCCGCCCCCGGCGCACCGTCGATCGTAATGTCCAGCGCCTGCGTCCGGGTGCCGTTGCCGCTGAAGTTTCCGATCGCGCTTTGATTATTGCTGCCGCCGCCTTGATACTCGCCGTTCCCGTTGATGCCGTAGACCTCTCCCGTGAAGCCGGGACGATTGGTCGTCGCGTTGGTCACCGGCGTCATACCGGGCAGGATCCGCAGCACCTCGGCGGAGCTCGTCCCAATGATGGGGAGCTCCTCGATCTGCCGCGCCGTCAGGGTGGCGCTCTTCTCGCCGGTGGTCAGGGGCGTCAACGAAGTCTCGGCGCTCACCGTGATGGTCTCGCTCAGCCCGCTCACGCCCAACGTCACCGTGCGGACCGACCGGCGGTCGCCAGCCTGGAGCGCAATCCCGGTAATCTCTGCGGTGGTGAAGCCCGAGAGCTCGATCGTGAGCGTGTAGGTGGCGGCCGGCGCGGCCGAGAACGTGAAGAAGCCGGCCTCGTTGGTCACGGTAGTCCGTGGGACACGCGAGCCTTCGTTGGTGAGCGTCACGGTGGCGCCCGGCAGCACGGCGCCGCTGTCATCGACCACCGTGCCACTCAGATCGGCCGTGAAGCGCTGGGCCAAGGCCGTCCCTTCGGAGGCCCCCAGCAGTGAGACGGACAGCAGGAGCGGGACGCACCAGCTCCGCCGAGACCAAGAACATCTTGCGGCCATCACGTTCCTCCCCGCAAAAACGTGCACGTCACCCTGCAGCGCAGTAAGTGAAACAATCGAAGATATAGTGATTTTATACTAGCTGGGACGGTCGAGGTAAGGTACGTTACGGTTCTTTGCCTACCGCTTGCAGGCGAAAAGGGCTGTGGGAATGGCCTCAATCGAGAAACGGCGCCGACCGAACGGGCGGTGGCGCTCGCCGCGTAGACAAGGCGAAAGCAAGCCGACGATCCTCGGGCCGCGGCTCCTGTCCGCGGTCAGCCTGGTGGCGCTGACCCTCCTGTCGTTGGGCTCGCTCGGCGACGCGTTGCTGGCGGTGACCTCGGGCCAGGAGACAAGCCGTTCGTTGCGATTCTCCAGAAAGCAGCTCATGGTGGGCCCCTACGAGAGTGCGACGGTGGGTGACCTGAATCGCGACGGGCACGTAGACATCGTCTCGGGCGCCCACTGGTTCGCGGGCCCCGATTTCGTTCCACGGGTCTTTCGGGCGAACCACACCTCCAAAGACTACGTGCGCACGAACAGCGAGCATGTGTACGACGTCGACCGAGACGGTTGGCCGGACATCATCGGCGCAGCCTGGGACGAAGAGGGCATCTATTGGTTCAAGAATCCGGGCAACAGCGCCGCCGAGCGCGGCGCGCCGTGGGAGATGCATCTGCCGTGGGAGGCGCGTCGGTTGGCGAGGACCCGCGGCACCATGGAGATGTTCGCGCTGCACGACTTCGATGGAGACGGCGTCGCCGAGCTCTACTCGGCCAACTATCGGAGAGAGGCGCCGCTCGAGGTCTGGCGGTTCACGACAGGTCGAGACGAGATGCCCATGTTGCAGCCCTTCGTGCTGGGCGCTGAAGGCGGCAAACATGGGTTTGCCTTTGGCGACGTCAACGGCGACGGGCGTGAAGACGTGCTCACGGAGATCGGTTGGTACGAACGGCCCGAAGGCGATCCGTTCGTGGGCCCTTGGACGCTCCATCCAGAGACGGCGCTGCCGCATCCCAGTTGCCCGTTCGTCGTGACTGACCTGAACGACGATGGGCGTCTCGACATCATCTTCGGCCGCGGTCACGATGTCGGCCTGTATTGGTGGGAGCAGCTGGCGCCGAAGCCCGACGGCACCACCGTGTGGAAGCGGCACGTCATCGATGAATCATGGTCGCAGGCGCACGCGCTCGCCCTGGCGGACCTCGACGGTGACGAGGAGGAGGAGGTCATCGCCGGTAAGTGCATCTGGGCGCACGAGGGAGACGACCCGGGGGCGGGGGATCCGCCTGCCGTCTAGTACTACAAGTGGGAGAGATCGACATTGACCTTCATCCGTCATACGATCGCGGCGCCAGGTGAGAACATCGCGCTCGGCAGACAGTACAGCGTGGTCGATCTAAACGGCGACGGGCGGTTGGATCTGACCGCCCCGAGCGAGCTGGGCCTCTGGGTGTTCTTCAATCTCGGGTATTGAGCGGCGAAGTCCACACGATGATCGATCTGGAGAGCGCGCCAACGCCGCGTGGGTTGGTGCCGGGAATCGAGCGGATGTTCCAGCTGTCCGCCGAAAAGATCCGGGCACTCGAGCGGGGCTGGAACCCGGACGACGGTGCACCGGTCTTCACGGTCGAGGGCCGCTACACGGCCCGCGGCTGGACGGAGTGGACCGAGGGGTTTCAATTCGGCTCGGCTATCCTCCAGTTCGACGCCACCGGCGAGCGCGAGTTCCTCGACCTGGGGCGCTCGCGCACGGTCCAGCGAATGGCGCCGCACCTCACGCATGTCGGCGTGCACGACCATGGCTTCAACAACGTCAGCACATACGGCAACGTGTGGCGCCTCGCTCGCGAGCAGCGGTTCGAGGCGAGCGCCTGGGAGCGGCGCTTCTACGAGTTGGCGCTCGCCGTGAGCGGCGCCGTGCAGGCGCGACGCTGGACGAAGCTGCCTCAGGGTGGGTTCATTCACTCCTTCAACGGGGCACATTCGCTGTTCGTGGACACCATTCGATCCCTGCGCGCATTGGCGCTGGCCCATCTGCTCGGTCATCGCCTGATGGAGGAACAGGACGCCCCGGTCAGCCTCCTCGAGCGGCTCCTGCAGCATGCGCGGGCGACTGCCGAGTTCAGCATTTACTATGGACGTGCACGCGACAGCTACGATGTGCGCGGCCGCGTCGCCCACGAAGCGCTTTTCAACGTGGCGAACGGATCGTACAGAGGTCCCAATAGCCAACAGGGCTATTCGCCGTTCACCACATGGACCCGTGGCCTGGCGTGGGCCATCCTCGGCTTTGCGGAGCAGCTCGAGTTCCTGGCGGTCCTGCCAGACGAGGCGCTCGAGCCCTTCGGCGGTCGGGGCGCGGTGGAGGACTGGATGCTCGAAGCGGCGCGCGCCACGAGCGATTACTACATCGACGGCGCTGCCGCCGCCGACGGCGTTCCGTACTGGGACACTGGCGCACCGGGGCTCGCGGCGCTCGGTGAGTGGAGGGCACGCCCGGCGGACCCTTTCAACGATTGCGAGCCGGTCGACAGCTCGGCCGCCGCGATTGCTGCTCAGGGCCTGTTGAGGCTCGGGGCCTATCTCGGCGAGCGCGGAAACGATGGCGAGCCGTATCGACGCGCGGGCCTGCGGACGCTCGCCACGCTCGTCGACGAGACGGGGCCGTACCTCAGCACACAGCCGGCACATCAGGGCCTGCTCCTACACTCGGTGTATCACCGGCCGAACGGCTGGGACTACGTCCCGCCTGGGGCAAAGACGCCTCGCGGCGAGTCGAGTCAATGGGGCGACTATCACTTGCGGGAGGCGGCGCTCTGTGTGCTCCGCCTCGCGCGTGGCGATACGTATCTGACGTTCTTTGGACCGGTTCCGCACTGAGGCTGGGTGATGCACGGCGTGCGTAAAGGGAAACGGAGTCGCGAGCAATCACCGGGAAAGCGCAGCGAGCGTGTCGCGATCGTGACCGGCGGCACGCGAGGGATCGGTCTCGGCATCGCGCGGGCGCTGGCGCGTGACGGGTGGGACTTGGTGCTCTGTGGCATGCGACCGGCCGCGTCCGTGCGTGCAGTTATCAAGGAGCTCGAGCAGTACGGGGCGCATGTCCGTTACTACGCGGCCGACCTCTCGCGTGCCGAAGATCGCGCTCGGTTGATCGAGCGGGTCCGCAAGCGCTACGGCGTCGTTCACGCCCTCGTCAACAACGCCGGCCGCGCGCCGCGCGTCCGCGCTGATTTGCTCGAAGCCACCGAGGAGAGCTTCGAAGAGGTGCTGCGCACCAATCTGTACGGTCCCTACTTCCTCACGCAGCAGCTCGCCCCGTTGATGGTGACGCACAAGCAGAAGGTGCCCTCTGCTGTGTGTGCGATTGTGTTCGTGACGTCGGTGTCGGCCGAGATGGCCTCGCCGAACCGCGGCGAGTACTGCGTGAGCAAGGCTGGTCTTGCCATGGCAGTGAAGCTCTTCGCGTCACGGCTGGCGGAGCATGGCGTCCCGGTCTACGAGGTCCGACCCGGCATCATCGCAACGGACATGACCGCAGCCGTGCGCGACACCTACGATCGCCGGATCGCCGATGGGCTCGTCCCTGAACGGCGATGGGGGAGCCCGGAGGATGTCGGTCGTACCGTCGCGGCGTTGTTGCGCGGCGATGTACCGTACGCCAGCGGCGCTGTGATTCATGTGGACGGCGGCCTCTCGATCCCCCGTTTGTGACCGATCCTGCGGACCTCCGCCGCAGTCTCGAACCCTCGAGAACCCGAAACGGCCGCCTCGGCGAGGCGGCCCTACCTAGGACAAAAACATCGACGTCGACGATGATCCGACAGAAAAGTCGATCCCACTCAGAGTACGGACGCTGAGGGGAGCCGCCACCCTTCGAGATCCCCGGTCAGGGCGCACGATCAAGACAATTCTGTCGCCTATTTCCGGCATCAACCACAGCGTTGTGCCGCCCTCGATCCCCATGGGCCTTGCCGGTAGCTCCCTCGATCATGCGTGAATGCCCGAAGAATGGGCACTCTCGGGCCATTCCACAAATAGGCGCGCGCACGGCACGGTGCTTGCTGCTCCGGTCGGTAGCGGTTAACGACCGATGTAGACAACAACGTGATAGGAAACACCGGAGAGCCCACCGGACCGGTGCTGGAGCGCGCCGACGTCGCTACACACTGTCCTTACTGCGCCTTGCAGTGCGGTATGCGCCTCACGCGGGCAGCATCCCGCATTGTTGTCGCGGGTAACGACGAGTTCCCCGTGAATGGCGGTGCGCTTTGCGTGAAAGGCTGGACCGCCGGCACAACGCTCGATCACCCCGACCGTCTGCTCACACCACTCGTTCGTGGCGTCGATGGCCTGCTCGTTCCCGCGAGCTGGGACGCGGCGCTCGATCGTGTGGCGCGCGGCATCCAGAAGATTCAGGCATGCCATGGCCGTGACGCGGTCGGCCTGTTCGGTGGCGGTTCGCTGACGAACGAGAAGGCGTATCTGCTCGGCAAGTTCGCGCGCGTCGCGCTTGGCACGCCACACATCGACTACAACGGTCGCTTCTGCATGTCGTCCGCAGCGGCTGCGGGTCTCAAGGCATTCGGTATCGATCGCGGCCTGCCGTTTCCGCTGGAGGACATTGCCGGCGCCGATGCGATTCTACTCGTCGGCAGCAACCTCGCAGAAACAATGCCGCCGGTGCTCCGCTATCTCGACCGTCACCGCCGGGGCGACGGCGCTGTGATTGTTATCGATCGGTCGAACCCGAATCGTCGCTCCCAGAACGCGTGGCTGAGCACCGCCACGGCACGCCCGCCGGCCACATTGTCGTCAGTGTCGACCAGCACGCGACCGAGCGCGGCAGGGACACGCATCGCGCCAAAGTAGTTTGCGGAGACGGCCTCGACGATGCAGTGTTCCGGATCGCCGCTGCCAACCATAAGACGACTCTGCTGGTGGTTTCCCCCAGTAAACACCTCGGCGCGCGGGTCGAGCGTCGCCCGAAGCTCACCAAAGAATCGGTAGGAGAAACTCGCGTCCGAATGGTCGCCTTGTCCGTCGAAAGACACGAGGCGCGCGAGCTGGTTTGGGCTCGGGACGGGCAGTGCCCTGAGCAACGCGGCTCGGATGACGGTATACACTGCGGTGTTGGCGCCGATTCCCAATGCCAGTGACAGCACGACGGCTGTCGAAACGACGGGCGTGAAGCGCAAGCTACGCAAGGCGTAGCGAGTGTCCCAGAGCACGCTCTCTACCCAGGCCGTCGCCCTGACGTCGCGGCACGCACCTTTGATCTGCTCCGTGCCTCCAAATGCGAGGCGAGCCTTGCGGCGCGCCTCAGCCTCAGGAAGACCGCGCCGTGTCAGATCAGCAACCTGGTGCTCCACATGAAACCGTAGCTCCGCGTCGAGCTCGCGCTCGAGCCGATTTCGCCTCAGGAATCGTCTCCACCATCTCATCGGACCTTTTCCTCACACGGGAATTCGGGAGCTCCGACAGTACTTAACGCTTCTACATATATCTTCATATAGGTAGAAGGTCAATGTGTCAAGATTGACTGCCTCCATTTTGGCCAGGTGGAGCGGCACGTGGAAGATCGCCAACGTACCCTGGGAGCTCAAACCGTCACGGCGACGCGCGCGTGGTTGAAGGACTCATTTGATACAGACCGATTTGGGACGCACTGACGGGTTGGCGCGAACTCTGTGCCAGACTCGTTTCGAAACGAGTTACGTGCAGCGACGCGCCGAAGACAGGGGCCATTTCTCGGACGCGCGTCACATGCCGGGGGCCGAAGTCGCGCACGGCCTCATAGGCATTGTGGTGTCTGCAGCGGAGCTCCAAGTTATCGACCGACGCCTCACCCCCCTTCGCATACGGCCTGCGGTGATGGAATTCGAGGAACCCGCGCTCCAGGCACCGCCTACCGCTGGCGCTGACGAAGGCGCACTGGCCGCCATCGCGGACCCAGACGGTCCGCTTCACCGCCGCCGGGATGTACCGCGATCCTGGCGCTGTCCCGCGACCTTGCTTCGGCCGGTCCGTGGCCGCGTGCTTCGTCCGGGCGCACTCGGCGACGAGGAGGGCCAAGGCACGGTCGAAGATGACCCCGGGATCGCCGTCTGGGATGACGTGCCGGAGGAGCGCTTGTGCCTCCTGCAGCTTCGCGTACGTCTCGGCGCTGATGGTGAACGACACCTTGTAGCGCGCGGGCGCCAGCGGCGCGACCACCGCGGGGCGCGTCGGCGCGGGCGCCGGCGGGACCGACGTCTCCGCAGACGTCGCGGTTCCCCGCTGCGCCTCACCCTCGTCGGTCATGTGTTCCCTGCTGGCACGCCCCTGCGTGGCGGACGCCGCGTCGGGCGGTGCCGGCGTCGGCAGTTTTCGCACGACACTCGGCACATCGGGCTGCGGTTGCAACCGGGCCACGATCTGTTCGACGTCGCGCCGACTCCGATGCCGGGCCTCAGCCAACAGCGCCGCGTGGTTCGCATCGGTCAAGTGCGGCGCGAGCAGTCGAATCGTGGTCAGGGTGACCGCGCCCGCCCAGAGCTGCTCCAGGATGACGGGAAAACGGCGCGCGGCGCGCGCAACTTCGATCCGGTCGTACGCGGCGTGCTCCGAAAGACGCAGGACGGCGACGCAGTACGTAAAGAGCGAGGCACAGCCTTCGGCCAGGTAGAGGCGTCGGGCATCGAGCTCGGCGAGGGAGGCGATGAGGCACGCCGTGGCCTCTCGTTCACAGGCGGCGAGGCAGGCCACCTCGCGGAGGAGATCCTGATCGGAAAGATGATCGAACGAGGCACATGCAGTCGTCATGCTCCATTGTACAGAGCCGAATTTCGAGCCGCAGCACGCGCCCCTGGCGCATGCGATCGGCCAAATCCCCGTTCGCAGTCGACCTCACGTCCGAACGCGGCCTCTTGGTCAACGTGGCGCTCACAGCGGGCCATTCTCACGCGCTGCTGCACAAAAACGCAGCAAACCCAAAGATCTTGTCAAGCACTTTCTCGGCCTCACACCCCTTTTGGTGAAGAATATCGCTCCCGAATTACACCCGCACGACGATGGAGACATCGCGGCCACGTCTACGCGGGGACGAAGGGGTTACGCGCGAGGAACATCCCGAGTGAACAACACCAGCCCGGCAGATGTCGTCAGGGCACCCGCTGAAGTCGAGCGCATGATGATCACGGACACGGGGCGGCAGATCGGGTGTCTTCATCTCACTGGCGGTCCGGAACGAGTTCTTGCGGGCCGAGGCACGCTACTGGGCCCCGGCCCCACGCCCTTCGACTCCGCTCAGGGCGGCCGAGCGAGCGAAGCGAGTCGAGGGGCGACGGCTCACTCAGCGCACCTCCGGCGCGGAGAGGGCACAGCACGAATCTTGCGCAAGCTAGCTCCACAACCGATCGTTCGTCCGCATCTCGTCCCACTCGGGCGTCGGGTCGAAATAGCCGCTGTCTGGACGCAAATGCTGCTTGACGACCTCCTCGTTCAGCTCGACGCCCAAGCCAGGAAGCTCCGGCACGATTGCGAAGCCCTTCTCGACGAGCGGCTTCGGGCTCGTGACGAGATCCTCCCACCACGGGATGTCCATGGAGTGGTGCTCGAGCGCGATGAAGTTCTCGGTCGCCGCGGCGCAATGCACGTTTGCCATGAACGACACGGGCGAGCCCGCGAAGTGCATCGCCATCGCCACGCCGTGCTCCATGGCGTAGTCGCCGATCTTCTTGGTTTCGAGGAGACCGCCGGAGCTGGCGAGATCAGGATGGATCATGTCGACGGCGCCCATGTCGATCAGTTTGATGAACTCTTCCTTCAGGTAGATATCCTCGCCCGTCAGGATGGGAACCGTTGTGCTGTCCTTGATCTGCTTCATCAGCTCGCCAAGCTGCCACGGCACCATGTCCTCCATCCAGGCAAGATTGTGCTTTTCCATGGCTCGCGCCAGCTTGATGCAGCTGTTGACGCCGATATGCCCGTAATGATCGGTCGATAGCGGGATCTCGGAGCCAACGACGGTGCGAATCTCTCCCACGTAGTCCGAGAGCCATTCGATGCCCTTGTCCGTAATCTCGATGCCGGTGAACGGGTGCATCACGTTTTGGCTCCCACGGTACTCGTAGCCGAGCGGCATCGAGAGCGTTCCTGGAATGTCCCTCAGCAGGCCGATGCCGAAGTCCTGCTTCAGGAACGTGATGCCGCGGTCCATACGCTCCTTGAGCAGCTTGCCCTGCTCGGTTGCGTCTGCCCCTTGCCTCGTGTCGGCATAGAGGCGAACGCGGTCTCGGAACCTGCCGCCGAGCATTTGAAAGGCAGGCACGCCGTAAGCCTTGCCCGCGAGATCCCACAGCGCCATCTCCACACCGCAGACGCCGCCGGCCTGTCGCGCGTGATGACCGAACTGCTTGATCTTGCGGAAGATCTTGTCGACGTTGCAGGGGTTCTCGCCGAGAATGCGGCTCTTGAGGAACAGGGCGTACTTCTCGTGCGCGCCATCGCGGACCTCGCCGTAGCCGGAGATCCCCTGGTTGGTGTCGATTCGGATGAGCGGGCACGTCATCGGTGCCTTGACCACGACCGCCGTACGCAGATCCGTAATCTTGAGGTCGGAGGGCTTGGATGCCGTCTGTACGTTCTGGGTAATGGCCTCGAGGCTCTCGTCCGTGACGAGACTGGCGGCACCGAGGCCGGCGGCGCCGACGCCGAATGACTTGACGAAGCTCCTGCGATCGAACAAGCGTGAGACGGATGTTTTCATCGGTTCCTCCTGTCAGCGCGCGGCCTACTTGTCCGCCGAAGCGCAAGCGCGAAGGCGGAAACCACGCGCGACGGTCTCGTTGTAGCGCACGTCAGGCCCCTCGGCCCACTCCTATTGCGACGGCACCAGCCGGACGATGCGCCCCGGCATGTTGAGGGCGACGTACAAATACCCGTCGGGACCGGTCGCGACATCGCGCACGCGGCCGAGCCCCTTGAACAGAACCTCCTGGTGCACCACGGTTCCTCCCTCGATCCTGATGCGACGTAGCTCCTGATGCGCGAGTGCCGTGGCAAACATGTCATGCCTCCAGCGGGGAAAGCGATCGCCAGTGTAAAAGGCGATGGCGCACACCGCAATCGATGGTGTCCACTGGACCACTGGCTGCTCCATGCCGTCCTGGGTCGTACGATCCGTGATGGGTGTGCCGTCGTAGTTCATCCCATACGTGATCGTGGGCCATCCGTAGTTCCGTCCCCGCTCGACGCGGTTCAGCTCGTCGCCACCGCGCGGCCCGTGCTCCGCCGCCCAAAGGTCGCCGGTGATCGGGTGAAACGCCAAGCCTTGCTGGTTGCGATGCCCGTAGCTCCAGATGCTTGCGAGCGCCCCAGGGCGATCGGCGAAAGGATTGCCGTCTGCCGGCCGACCCTCGTCATCGACGCGATGTAGCTTACCGTAAGGGCTCGAGAGCTCCTGCGCGTCGCCGTCGTGCCCGCGGTCACCAATCGAATAGAAGAGGTGACCACGTTGGTCGAAGAGGAAACGGGAGCCGAAGTGCGTGTTGTCTTCCCAATAGAGCTCGGGCGACGGCTGGAACAGGGTCTTCTGGTCGACGAGCCGATTCTCGCGTAAGCGCGCGCGAATGATTCTCGTGGCAGAGGTGCCTGGCGTGCGGCCTTCCTCACTGAACGACAAATAGATCCAGCCGTTGGCCGCAAACTGCGGGTGAGCTTCCACATCCATCAGGCCGCCGTCCTGCTCCTCCCAGACCGGCGGCACCCCGGCGATGGGCTCGACCAAGAGCCGATCCCGCTCGATGATTCGCAGCCGCCCCGGCCGCTCGGTCACCAGCATCCGTCCGTCGGGGAGCCATGCGATGCCCCAGGGGTTGTCGAGGCCATCGGCTACGAGCTCGATCTTGAACGCGTGCCTCTCGCTCTGGAGTGTCCCTTTCGGAAGCGGCGCAGGCGCGCCGCGCCGGGCACCCGCCGTCGTCGGATCACGTTCTGCCCGTTCCCGCTCTTCGCGGATATAGATGACCAGCGCGCGGATCTCCTGCTCGCTCAATGCCGCCTTGAATGGCGGCATCGCAGTCGACGGCCGCCCATCCCGAATGCTCTGCGCGATGCTCTCATCGTCTCCGCCGAAGTTCCACGTGTCGTCTAGCAGGCTGGGCGCCTGGCCCCCGGCGAGGGTCGGTCCGTGGCAGCTGGAGCACAGCTCCGCGTACATCGTCTTGACGTTCCGTTGGGCGGTGGCCCCTTGCGAGGGCGAGGGGCCCAGGGACGAGGGGCCCAACTCGTCCGCCGACTTGTCCGCCGAAGCGCGAGGCGCGAAGGCGGAAGCGCGAAGCGCGAAGGCGGAAGGCCCCTCGCTACTACGGGCCCATGCTAGGACGCCGCAGAGCAAGACAATCGCTATCACCCGGACGAGGATCATGGTAGGCCTCATGATTATCGCGTCACCGCCCGCTCGCGCGCGACCTCACGAGCCTTCAGGCGACGCGCTTCGTCGAAGTGACGGGCGGCCGCCTCGCCGTCGCCAGCACGCTGATGAGCCTGCGCGAGCAGGTACCGGATCGACGCGTCTTCCGGCTTCGCGCCCGCAGCCTTGTCCAGGTGGCGAACTGCCTCGGAGGGAGCCTGCTGGCGGAGCAGCACCTTGCCGAGTAGCGCCCGGGCCTCGACGAGGCCGGCATCCAGTAGCAATGCCTCTTCGAGGCGCTGTCGCGCTTGGACGAGACGACCGGCCCGCTCCTCGATCCATGCGAGATAGAAGAGAGGAGCGCCGTCGCGTGGCGCGTCTCGCTGGGCTCTTTCGAACGCCTCGCGCGCCAGAGCCTCGTCACCCACCGCGAGCTGGCTGATCCCCACCGCGAGCGAGGCGCCCGGCAGCTCGGGCTGCGCGGTGCGCGCCGCCTCGAGCGCAGTGATGGCTTCGCGGTGTCGGCCCTGGCGCTGAAGCAACAGTCCCCGCAGATGTTGCCACAGCGGCCGGCCGCCAGGGCTCGTCGAGAGCTGGGTCGCGACTTCGTCGACCCTTGGATCCCCTCGTGCGGCGTAGGCGCGTCCGAGGGCGAACAGGATGGCTGGATCCTCTTCTGCCGCCGCTCGCGCCACTTCGAGATGTGGGATGGCCTCCGCCTCGCGTCCCGCATCGACCAACGCGAGACCGAGGAGCTGTCGAACGTGCAGGGAGGTGCTGTCGCGCGCCAAGGCCTGCTCGAACGTGTCGACCGCACGTTCGATCTCGCCGGCCCGGAAGTGCGCCAAGCCCAGATTGATGCGAGCGGCCTGGAGGTCTGGCGCAATGGCCAGCGCACGCTCGTAGGAGGCGACGGCCGCAGCGTACTGGTCGAGTCGGGCGAGCACCACCCCAAGATTGGCGTGAGCCGCCGCCAGCTCGGGCGCCGCCTCGATGGCCTGCTGGTATGCCTGCCGGGCTGCCTCCCATGCCCCGCGCTCTTGCGCTGCCACGCCACGGCGGAAGCTGGCCAGCGCTCGGTCGTCCAGGGCCTGCGCGGAGGCCGGGGCCGGCAGCACGGCCCAGACCACGCAAAGCCACAGCACTCTCCAACATCGTGTCATGGCGCTTGCGCTGAGCCGCTGCCCTGGACCAACGTCACATGTCGATCGATCCCCGGCACGGAGAACGCTTCCTCTTCTCCGCTTGGCCATCGGACGGTGATCGACGCGATGCGCGTCATGCGGCCCAGTCCCACGTGCACGGCGAGGTCCGATTGCGAGCAATAGCTTCCACCGCTCATGACATCGCGGCGCCAGCTCATGTCGCCCGCCCTGACGGTTACCGACGCCCCAATGGCGTCGCGCCGGCCGCCGGGAGCGCCCACCAGCCGGAGCGACAACCAATGGCCGGCGGTCGAGACATTGTGCAGCAGCGTCGGCGCTCCATCATGGTTGTTCAGGACGACATCGACCCGCCCGTCGCGATCGAGATCGCCAAACGCCGCGCCCCGGGCCGATACCAGCGTGGCGAGCCCGCCACTGGGGGCAGCGGGCACCTCCTCGAAGCGCTCTCCGCCGCGGTTGCGGAAGAGAAGGGGGCGCTGCGCCCAGGTCATGCCCCAGTCGAACCGATCAACCTGTGGATAGAGGTGCCCGTTCGCCACGAACAGGTCCAGCCAGCCGTCGTTGTCCACATCGAGAAAGCCGGTGCCCCAGCCGAGAAACGGCATCGTCGGCAGGCGAAGGCCGCTCTGCGCCGTGACATCGACAAACGAGCCGCGCCCATCGTTGCGCCGAAGCGTGTTCGAATCGTCTGAGAAATTCGTGATGTAGGTGTCGAGGTCGCCGTCGTTGTCGTAGTCGCCGATGGCGAGTCCCATTCCAGCCTGCTCGCGTCCCTCCTCGTTGAGCGCGAAGCCGGAGGGAAATCCCACCTCCTCGAACGTGCCGTTTCCACGGTTCCGGTACAGGTAGTTGGGCGTGGAATCGTTAACCACCAGCAAGTCGAGCGCCTCGTCTTGGTCTACGTCGGCCCACGCCACGGCAAATCCATAGTAGCGCTCGGCATCGGCGACGCCAGCTTGGTCGGTCACATCGACGAAGCGTGAGCCCGTATTGCGGTACAGGCGATCGGGCGCGCCCTCGAGCCCGCGCGGGCCGCACATGACGGACTCGCCGCGATACGAGCAAGAGGTGCGGCCATCCGAAAGCTCGGTTGGCGTCGGCGGGCGGCTCGCGTCCACATCGACGTAGCCGGCGACGAAGAGATCGAGCCGGCCGTCACGATCGTAGTCGCCAAAGCTGGCGCCGGTCGACCAGCCTCCGCCCGCGACGCCCATCGCTGCCGCCACATCGGTGAAGGTTCCGTCTCGGTTGTTGCGATAGAGGCGGTTCTCGCCGAAGTTCGTCACGTAGAGGTCGAGCCAGCCGTCGTTGTTGAAATCGCCCGCGGCCACGCCAAATCCCCACCGCTCGTTCGCCACGCCAGCGCGGGTCGTGATGTCGGTAAAGGTGAGATCGCCGTTGTTACGAAGCAGCATTGCGTGCGGCGCGGCGGTGCTGCCGTCGAGAGCTTCGACGGTGCTGCCGTTCAGGAGATAGACGTCCAGCCAGCCGTCGTTGTCGATGTCGACGAGCGCGACACCCCCGGACGGAGCTTCCAAGATGAACTGTTTTTGGGGAGAGCCGGAGACATGGCGAAACTGCTCCAAGCCGGAGCCGCGCGTACGGTCTTCGAAGACGACGGGCGCATCTTCGACGAACCCACCCGCTGTGATCGGTCGTGATTCCTTGTCCTTGACCGGTGCAAACACACCGGCCGTGCTCGCGCCGCCAGCGGGGGAGCCGGGTGGGGTCTGGGCCAGGGCAGCGCCGCCAACAGCGGCGATTAGCAGCAGGGTGAGCAGGTGAGGGAGTGATGAGGTGACAGGGTGAGGGGGTGAGGGGGTGACAAGGTGATGGGGCGGCTCGAGCGTACGCGGCTTTGCTTCGAGGGAAGAGCCCGCGTCGTTCGCCTTCCACCCCCGATTACCGAACCGCCCCGTCACCTAGTCACCCCATCACCCTGTCACCCTGTCACGCCCTGCCCCCACCGCTTCAGCCCGCCTCAGAAGTAAATCTTCAGCCCCGCCTGAATTTGGCGTGGCGCGCGAAACGTCGTGACCCGGCCCGTGTCTTCGCGGGTCGCACCCGTCACGGCTTGACCAGCGTTGGGGACGTCGATCCCCGTCTCGATGCCGTCGAACTGGACTTGATTGAACGCGTTGAACGTCTCGAGCCGAAACTGAATGGTGACGCGGTCGTTCACGCGCGTGTTCTTGAAGAGCGAGATGTCCCACTGATTGATACCGGGCCCTCGCAGGAAGCCTTTGGGCGTGGTGCCGAGCGTACCATCGGCTGGCCGGCCGAACGCGAGGGGATTGAACCAGGTATCGCGCGTTTTCTCGGCAGGATAGAGATCACCGCCGAGGTGCTCCGCGCGCACGCCTCCGCCGGTCGTTCCGGGGTTGCCGTTCGACGTAATCGTGAGCGGCGTGCCGCTCCAGAACCGGCTGACGCCGGAGATCTGCCAGCCGTTGAGGAGCACCCGGCCGATGGCGTTGTCGACCCACAGCGTCCCGATGTCCGGCAGCTCATATACATAGTCGAGGGTCAGCATTTGCAACCGGTCGAATCCCGCCAGTCCCCACTGGCGCTCGAGATCCAAGAAGTAATCGATCGTCGTGCCGTCGGCGTCGACGTGGCTTTGTGCGCGAGACAGCGTGTAGCCCACGTTTGCGGTGAAGCGGTCGCCAAAGCGGCGGGTCAGGCGTGCCTGCAACCCGTGGTAGTCGCTCTCCGCGCCGAATTCGACACTGGTCACGTTTGTATAGCCCAAGAAAGGACGTACTGCGTCGTTGACTCCACCAGGGGGCGGATTCGCGATCGTGGAACCGAGCGGGAGCTGATTGATGTTTCGCTGATAGGCGAGGTTCGTGCCTCGGTTGCCGATGTACGACGCATCGATTGCGAAGTTCCACGGCAACTGGTGTTGCACGCCCGCATACCACGAGTACACGCGGGGCGGATGTCCCTCGCGGGCGACGCCTACCGTGCCCACCGGGAAGCGCACGCCGGCGCTCACGAGCTCCGGGGCGATGTCGTCGACGTTCCCGCCGAAGAGGCGAGGCGTGTAACTGAGCGGCGGGCTGCCCAAGCCGTCGAAGTTCAGGGTGTTCTGGCGGAAGCGCTCGTAGAAGATGCCGACGCCGGCCCTGACCGCCGTCTGTCCGTCGCCCTTCACATCCCAGGAGAGGCCCGCGCGTGGTGCAAAATCGACGGTGTTCTCGATGCCTCCTTTCGGGAGACCCGATGAGCCTTCCTCGACCATACCGTTGAACGGATTGCCCGTGCCGGGGATGACACTGCCGCGCAGCACGCCGGCTCCAGTGAAGATATCCACGGCCTGAGACGCATCGTAGGCCTCTGGCACGAAATAGTTCTGCAGAAATTGTCCGGTGGAGTATGTCGGACCAAGATACGAGAGGCGTAGCCCGTAGTCCAGCGTCAGCCGTGGGTTCACGCGCCATGTATCCTGCACGTAGCCTTCGGCCCCGATGTACCGGAAATCACCGTAGTAGATGCCGTCGGACTGTTGATAGGTCGTGTAGTTGCCCAGCAGCAGATTCGCGAGGCCATAGTTGGTCTCGTTGATGTTCTGCTCGTTGGGATTGAAATCCAAGTTGCCCATGGTCCACGACGGCTGCTGCGCTTTGAACGCCATGTTGAAGAAGATGCCGGTCTTGTAGGTGTGCTCGCCCCGCTGCCACGTCACGTTGTCCGTGATGGCGATCTCGGGCGCTTCGGACCGCCAGGTCAACGGAAACGGGCTGAATGCGCAGCTCTCGCCGCAGTTGAAGTTCGGGAACTTGTTGTACGGGTTCACCGGTCCACCGTGCGCCCCGACGGGGTAGAGATCGCCCATGGTGAAGCCCAAGAGATCGCGATCGTAACGATCCGTCGGCAAGTCCTCGAATTTATCCACCACCTGATCCAGATTCGTCACGCCGATGATCAGCTCGTTGGTGACGCTCGGTGAGACGACGTTGTACAGGTTGAACGAGTAGCTCTGTCCTGGCTTCTCCCGGAACATGGGGATCACAGGGAAGGTCTGGGTCGAGAAGATACCGCGGGGTTGTCCCTCCCGCTGCGAGTCGAGCACCATGCGGAAGAACATGCTCGTGCTCGCGGATGCCTGATAGTCGACGCGCAGCACCTCCTGATCCTTGCTGAACTCGTTCACCACGTCGAAGGGGACCCTGAGAAGCTGGGGCGTGCCAGGAACCGCCTCAGCGCTTGATATATCCACTTGCCCATATATTTGGTTCAGAACGTTGAGGAAGCCCTGCGCATTGCCGTTCCACTCCGACGTCGGAATGATGTTGTTCGGATACGGCTCGCCCCCAATGATCGCGTTTGCAGAGTCCCGAACGATGGTGCCCGGCTTGAACACCGTGCCGACATTGAGGTTCGTCCCTTCGAAGGTCACCGGCGTGCCATCGTCGTTGAAGCGCAAGAGCCGCCCGAAGTCGCCGTTGAGGAGGTCCGGGTGCAGGACTTCGAGAATCGATTCGGCGGGTCGGTCCGCACGGGTCGACTCGTGGTTGAAGAAGAAGAACAGCTTCTTGTTGCTCGCGCTCGAGATGCCGGGAATCGGCACCCAGCCTCCGAAGTTCCCGCCCGCCTGGTTGTAGTCGAGCGGCACCCGCTCACCGGTCAGTGAGTCGTGCGGCACGGCGTCCCACTTCCCATCGCGGCGGAATCCGTACAGCGTGCCTCTGAATTGCTGTCCTCCGCTCCTGGTGGTCGCCGTGATGAGCGCGCCTGGATTGCGGCCGAACTCGGCGTTGTAGCTGGAGCTTTGGAGCTTGAACTCACCGACGGCGTCCAGGCTGAGCTGTGTGTACTGCCCATCGTTTGCGCCGGTGTCGGTGTTGGGCGTTCCGTCGAGCATGACGTTGTTCATGCTGTCGCGGAGCCCATTGACGTTGAAGCCGGTCGTGGCGTTGAAGCGAAGGAGGAACCCGGTCTCGTTGGTGGCCACGCCCGGGAGGGTCTTGAGCAAGGAGGTGAAGTCGCGGCCGTTCAAGCTCAGCTCGCGGACCTGCGTATCCGAGATCGTGTAGGATTTCTGGCTCGTCCCGGTTTCGACGACCGGCATCTGAACCTGCACCTCGACGGTCTCGGTGACGGCGCCTACTTCCAGTGTGAGGTCGCCCAGCTCGAGCACCTGGTTGGGATCCAGCACGAGCTCACCGCGCTCGACGGTCTTGAACCCGCTGAGCTCGGCGCGCACCGTGTAACGGCCGCGCAAGAGGGCCACGAGCTGGAAGAACCCGCTGGCGTCCGATGTCGTCTCGCGCGTGACGAGCCCTTTATCCTCGTCTATCGCTGAGACCTGCGCGCCGGGTATGGCGCCGCCTTGCGCGTCGACCAGTCGTCCTTGAATCTGCGCACTCTGCGCCCAGGCGGTCGCCGCAACGAGCCAGGTCGCGGCACCGGCAGCAAAAATTCGTCGAAAGCGTCCCATTGCAGACGACTCCGGTCAGGAAGGGTGCGGTCTGGACGCCGCTGCCCGTTGATGGCTATGCGTCCACACGCGCGACCGGCTCGGGCCGCCCGGGCCTCGGCAAGATCGCGGCGCATGCATGTGCTTGTGTGTTCTGCTAGCTTCGTATGTACCGCACAAGAGGAGAAAAGGGAAGGTACAATACGGCTCTTTGCGGCATGATCTGGCCCGATTCCGGCACCGCGCTGCACTTCTCGGACGTATAGCGCGCGCGGCCTTCAGGCCGCGCGGTCCTAACGCCCCCCCTCGCTACCTGACGTGCTACCCACGTTGAAGCCTCAGTCCCCAGCCGAGAGTGCTGCGATCCGCTCCAGGGCTTCCACCAAAGCGCGTCCGTTGTGGTAGCCACCCTTCCAGGGGTGTGCCTTGTTGTCGCGACGCGGCTCTCCGTCGGGCTGGATTGTTCCGTGCCACTCGCCAGAATCCCAGTCCGTCTGGCGGGTATCGACCCACTGCCAGGTCTTCTCGAAGACCTCCACGTAGCTCGCGTCGCCCGTCAGCTGGTACATCTGTAGCGCGCTCACCAGGGCTTCGGCTTGGACCCACCAGATCTTTGCGCGCCGGTCGGCCGGCTCGTGCGGTGGGCCGCTGTCGTAGAAGCCGCCTGCCTCCTCGTCATAGCCGTGCTGGCGCGAATACTCGAACAGCTCACGGAACAGGTCGTGATATGGCGCGGTCGGACGCCCTAGCGCGTGGAGCGCGTCGACGACCAGCCAGATGTTCTCGATATCGTGTCCATACGACACGCGGGCGCCCGCCTCATCCAGAATCGGCGTCCAGTCACGCTGGTACTTGTCGGTGCACGCGACCCAGCGCTTGCGGACGACCGCCTGGGTCTCGATGGCCACGAGCTCTTCGAGTCGCGTCCTGGCGAGCGGACCGGCCCCGGCGAGGACGTAGGTCGTGAAGGCCTCCAGGAGGTGGAGGTGCGTGTTCATCAGCTTCGCCTCCGGCGGGCTCGAGAGGTAGGGTTCGATACCTGGCGGTGGGGCAGACCAGTCACGCGCGAAGAACTCGCGATAGCCGCCGTATTGCTGGTCATACGCGTGCTTCTCGAGCAGCGCGAACAGCTGATCGGCCAGCGCTTGCGCCTCGCTGCTCTTGGTGGCGCGGACGTACTCCGACAGCGCGTAGAGGCCAAACGCCTGGCCGTAGAGATGCTTGTGCGGCCGAAGCACCTCACGCCCGGTCGGATCGACTTCCCAATAGAAGCCGCCGTGCTCCGTGTCCCACATCCGATTGCGGAGGAACTCGAAGCCCACGTCTGCCGCTTCGCGCAAGCCGGCGTCCCCGTCGAACGCCTTCGTTCGCAATAGGCGGGAGGCGAGCCACAGCTGCCGCGCCTGCGTGACGATCATCTTCGTGCCGCCGGGCAGCGGCTCACCCTTGGGCCCGTAGTGAACGATGTACCCTCCGTGCTCCCGGTCGACGCTTCGCGGAAACCAGAACTTCAGGACGTTCTCGCGCAAGTTGCGCTCGATCTGCGGCACCAGAGCTGACAGCCTGGCGCCCGGAGCGGTTTGCGCCGAGGCAACCGAGACGTATGTGAGCGTCGCCGCTAGTACGCACACAGTGCTCGTCGCCACCGCGTGGGCGACCGCTCTAGCGGAACCATCTTGCCGGCCAGCCCGCCATGGCGCGACGCGCGAAGATGGACTGCCGTAGCCGTGATGCTTCGCGGCCAATCTCATGACCCTCCTGCGAACAGGACTCTCCACGCCACATCGCTTGGGACGACGGCGCACACACGTCTCACGTTCGGTTATGGCAGTTGGGCATCATAGCCGATCTCGTTCCTGGGGTGGGGCTTTGCGACGGGGGCAGGGCGGATTACGTCACTGGCGGGCCTGGATAAGTGCCGGCAGCCACCAAGGCTTGCCGTTCGAGCAGTCGCTCGTCGTCATTGAACCTGAAAATCCGTACCGTCACGTCGCCGATATCAGTCAGCGCCTTGATCACGAGGCGATCCAGCTGGAAGTAATCCCGCCAGCGGTCGATTCGAGGATTGAAGAATCTCGTAAATTGTCCGCTTGGCGCGCTGACTGAGCCGAGGTCGCTACCCTTGTTCCGATTACATACCAAGCAGGCGTTCGCCAAGTTCTCCTGTTGGGCGAGGCCGCCATGCTTTACAGCGACGATGTGATCGACCTCGCAGCCGAAGAAGGTATCTTCCTCCCGAATCAAGCAGTACTCGCACCTGTACCCAGCACGCGCGGCGACGAAGCCTCGTAGGGCTTCGCTGACGTATCGCGTCATGAGGTCATCAAGTGTCGCGCGCGGGCCTTGGCCAACCTCATGAGGTGTTCTAGTTGAAGGTAGTGATCTAGTTCCGACCGCTCTTCCGAAGACAAGCTATCAGTCTTCTCCCGATCGATCAAATACGACACCCGTGCCCGTGTGCCCTCTGATGGGCGAAAGGCCACCAGCGTGCCTGGCGTGGTTCCGGCCGCGAGAAAGTCGACGATTTCTTCGTATGCTCTAGCAGCGCTCACAATAGAGTGATTCTATCACCTGTGCGCAGCCGAGCGCTTGTGAAGAAGCCGGTCGCCGTGCCCGTCTGGTTACGCTAGGATCGATCGCCATTGTAGTAGGGAGGGAATCATGACGAGGTTTCGTGGCAGCGTGGAGACCATTTCGCACGACGTGCGCTACGCGGTGCGGGCGCTCGGCCATACGCCGGCGTTTACGGCGGCTGCGCTCGTGACACTGGCGCTGGGCATCGGCGCCACTGCCGCCATCTTCAGCGTCGTGAATGCGGCGCTGCTCAAGCCTCCGCCATACCCGGAGCCCGACCGCATGCTCGTGCTGACATCTGCAGGCGGCGGCGCCCAAACGGGCGAAGTCTTCCACGATGTGCGGGAGCGGCTCCGTTCCTTCGAAACGATCGCGGCGATAGGCGGCGGCACTGGATGGAATCTCGTCGCCGGAGACCGAGCCGAGTACGTCGAGGGCCTACCTGTCTCCTCGGGCTACTTCGACGTGCTGGGCGTCCGCCCGATCATGGGACGGGGCTTCACGGCCGCCGAAGACCAGCCGGACGGCCCGCACGCGGTTATCTTGAGCCACTCGCTTTGGCGCCGGTTCTTCGATGGCAGTTCTAAAGCCATCGGCCAACAACTCCTGCTCGGTGGGATTCCACACACCGTCGTCGGCGTCACGCCACCCGAGTTTCAGTCGTTTCCTCCTGCGGATCTCTGGACGCCTCTACAAGTCTCACCGCAGAGTAACGCGTGGAACTTCGCGGTGTTTGGCCGCCTTCGACCGGGCATGGCGCCAGCGCAGGCGGCAAGTGAGCTCGATCTGCGCCGCCTGGCAATGCAGGAGGACCTTCGGAGCATCAGCGAACAGCGCAGCCGCTCCATTATGTGGATCCCGTACCAACAGTGGCTCGGCTTGGCCAACCGCGATGCGCTGCTCATCCTTCTTGCCGCGGTCGGATGCCTGCTGCTGATCGCCTGCGCGAACGTCGCAAGCCTCCAGCTGGTCCGCGGCATCGGCAGACGACGGGAGATGGCCACGAGGGCTGCGGTGGGGGCTTGGAGTGCACGCCTGATGCAACAGGTCCTCACGGAGTCCATTCTGCTCGGCATGGCCGGCGCGGTGCTTGGCCTCGTGGTGGCTCGCTGGGGTGTGCGGAGCTTGCTCGCACTCCTGCCGGAAGGGTGGCTAATCGGCCCGGTCGACCTCGACTGGCGCGTGCTTCTGGTGACGCTGGTCCTTGCAGTGGGTGCAGGGATTCTCTTCGGCCTCGTGCCTGCTGTGGGTGCTGCCAGGCTCGATGTTCGGTCCGTCCTCGGCGCGGGCGGCCGGCAGACTGCCGGCCCGCGCATGATGTGGCTGCGCCGCGCGTTCGCCGTGACCGAAGTGGCCCTCGCCGTCGTCTTGCTCGTTGGTGCCGGACTGCTCATCCGCACCTTCGTCAATCTGCGCAGCGCCGAGCTCGGTTTCGATCCGTCAAACATCGTCGTCGGCAAGATGTCCTTGCAAGGTTCGACGGCGCAATCACGCGAGCAGCCCGCCGTGTTCTTCGAGCGTACGCTGGCGCGGCTTCGTGAGGTGCCAGGAGTTCTTTCCGCGGCGGTCGCCAGCAACGTGCCCGTGGAGCAGGGGCTCAACCTTCCCCTGGAGCCCCCACCGGATGCGCTGATTCGCGACGGACGCGCGGTGGATTGGCGCTATGTCACATCGGAGTACCTCGAGCTGTTTCAGATTCCAATCCGGGCAGGCCGTGGCTTCGATGCGCGTGATCGCGCCGATGGTGTGCCAGTCGCCCTCGTCAACGAGGCGTTTGCCAGCACGTACTTCGGCGGCGCTGCCGTCGGGCGCTCTCTACAACTGGAGCGAAATCTTGGTGATCCGCCACGCGAGATCGTCGGTATCGTGCGGGACGTGAAGAGTCGGTCTCACAGCGGCTGGACCAGCTCCCGGAGCGCGCTCGGTACGGCGGCGGCGCCAACCATCTATGTACCGGCCACGCAAGTACCGGACACCGTCTTCGAAACCGTACATCACTTCTTGCCGGTGAGCTGGGTCGTGCGCACGAACGGCCCCAGCGGTGCTGTCGCGCCAGCGATACAGCAGGTCGTCGGCACGATCGAGCCAACGCTTCCATTCATTCAGTTTCAAAGTATGGAGGAGGTGATCGCCAAGGATGTGGATGAGCAACGATTTCTCATGGTCTTGCTGGCGGTGTTCGCTGGCGTGGCCCTCACGCTGGCGCTCATTGGGATCTACGGCTTGGTGGCTCACAGCGCGAGTCAGCGGACACAGGAAATGGGACTACGCATGGCGCTTGGCGCTGGTCCACTCCGTGTGCTGGGCCAGTTCCTCCGTGAGGGCTTCAAGCTCGCAATCATCGGTGTGGCCATCGGGCTGATCGCCGCCGCCGGCCTCAGCCAAGTCCTCACGTATTTCGTCTTCGGTGTGACGCCGCTAGATCCCGTGACCTTCGTGGCAGTGGGCGCGGTATCGATGCTCGCGGCACTTCTGGCCACACTGGTGCCAGCCGTGCGCGCAGCCAATATCGATCCCTCCGTCGCGCTCCGGTGGGAGTAGAAGACTCCGCTTCCTACCAGACTCGCTTCACGCCGTAGCGCCGAAAGATGGGGTCTGCAGAGACGATAGCGAGACGTTCGACGAGCGCCTGGGCGGCCAGCATGCGGTCGAAGGGGTCGCGATGATGGAAGGGCAGACGAGCGACGCGCCCCGTGTGTGAAAACTCGATGGGCAGGAGCCTGAAGCCGTTGATGGCGGTGTGGGTCGGCACGAACTGTTCGACGCTCGATTCGAGACTCAACTTCCCCAGACTGACCTTGATCGTAAGCTCCCAACAGCTCGCGAGGCTGACGAGGCACTCGTTCTCTCGATCTCTGATTGCCGCACGCGCTGCGCGAGAGAGCCGCTTGTCATCGTCGACCCACCACAGGAACGTATGCGTATCCAGCAAGAGCCGCATCAGACGTAGTCGTGGAAGTCGGCCGGCGTCTCGTCGAAATCCGGAGCCATGTGGACCTGGCCCTTGGCAGAACCGGGTGTGCGCGGCCCGCGTGGCTCGAGCGGCACCAACTTCAACAGCGGCTTGTTGTCTTTCGCGATGATCACCTCTTCACCGAGCAGCGCTTCGCGCACGAGCTCCGAGAAGTGTGCCTTGGCCCTGGCGACGTTGTAGTACTGTGCCGATCGAAGCTTACCCATATGGTCATTCTAGATGACCATACTTGGTCGCGTCAAGGCGCGCGGGATTAGAGAGGGAACGTGAGAAGTGCGGCCCGGAGGTAGGCCGCATACGATACACGTTGCACGCATGCTCGAGCGCACACCGTTCCACGCCCGCACGTCCGCCCTCATGCAAGGTGCTAGCTGGCGCCGCTGGGCGGGCTTCGTCGTGGCTGGCTCGTACGAGCTCACGCACGATCGCGAGTACGCCGCCATTCGAAGCGCCGCCGCGCTCATCGACGTCTCTCCGTTGCACAAGTACCGTATCGCGGGGCCAGACGCCGCTCGCTTCCTGGACCGCATCGTCACGCGCGACGTCTCCCGGTGCGCGCTGGGTCAGGTGCTCTACACGCCCTGGTGCGAGGCAGACGGCAAGGTCATCGAGGATGGTACGGTCTCGCGCCTCGAGGATCACCGATTTCGGCTCACCTCGGCGGAGCCAAATCTGCGCTGGCTCCAGCAGAACGCCCCCGGCCTCGACGTGAGCATTGACGATGAGTCGGATGAGATTGCCGCGTTGGCCTTGCAAGGTCCCGCGTCGCGAGCCATCCTCGCGCAGCTCGCCGGCGAGGAGCTTCAGCAGCTCAGGTATTTCCGTGCCGCATCCGCTCGACTTGCCGATGTGCCGGTGACCGTTTCTCGCACCGGCTACACAGGCGACCTCGGGTACGAGCTGTGGGTCCACCGTGACGACGGCGAGCGGATCTGGGATGTGTTGGTCGAGGTCGGTACGCCGTACGGTTTGGTGCCGGCGGGACTCGTCGCGATGGATATCGCCCGCATCGAGGCAGGCCTGCTGCTGCTTGGTGTCGATTACATCTCGGCGCGGGATGCACTGATCGAGGCGCAGAAGTCTTCCCCATTCGAGTTGAATCTCGGCTGGGCGGTCAACTTGAAGAAGCCGCGGTTCATCGGTCGGTCCGCGTTGCTCGCCGAACGGGCCCACGGCTCGGCCTGGGCCTTTGTAGGGATCGAAGTCGAGTGGGATGGGCTCGAGCAACTTTATACGGACGTTGGGTTGCCGCCACAGCTACCGGCGCTGCCATGGCGCACGAGCGTGCCACTCTATGCTCAGGGTCGCCAGATCGGCTACGGGACCAGCGGATGTTGGTCGCCGTTGCTCAAGCGTTCGCTCGCGCTTGCGCACGTCGAGCAGGCCTTTGCGGAGCCCGGCACGATGGTCGAGATAGAGGTAACCGTCGAGCATCGGCGGAAGCGTGCCAGTGCGCGCGTGCGGCGTTTACCGTTCTTCGAGCCGGAACGGAAGCGGGCGTGAGATGACCAACCACTACGACGCAATCGTCATTGGCGGTGGGCACAATGGGCTGGTCAATGCCGCCTATCTCGCGCGTGCCGGGCTGCGTGTGTTGGTCCTCGAGCGTCGCCCCCTGGTCGGCGGCGCCGCGGTGACTGAAGAGATCGTGCCGGGCTTTCGTTTTTCGGTCTTCTCGTACGTTGTCAGCCTGCTCCGCCCGGAGATTATTCGCGAGCTCGATTTGCCCCGACATGGCCTGCACATCCTGCCTCTCGAGAGTACCTTCACGCCGCTGCCAACGGGAGACTATCTCGCAACATGGGCGGATCCCGACCAGACGAGGCGCGAGCTGTATCGCCACTCGCCACGAGACGCCGAAGCGTACGTCGACTTCGGACAGCTCATGGGACGCATGGGGATGGCCGTCAAGCCGCTGTTGAATCTCCTGCCACCCGATCCCACATCGCTCCGACCGCGGGAGCTCCGCGGCCTGTTGTCGTTGGGACGCCACGTCCGCTCCCTTTCGGAAGCGGATCTCTACGCGCTCTGCAAGCTCATGACAATGAGCGCGTCGGATTTTCTGGATGAGTGGTTCGAGTGCGAGGCGTTCAAGGCGACCAAGTCAGCGAGCGGCATCATCGGGACATTCCTCGGCCCGCGCTCGCCGGGCACCGCGTACGTGCTGCTGCACCATTACATGGGGGAGATCGATGGCGTGTTTCGTGCGTGGGGATTTGCCAAGGGCGGTACAGGGGGCGTGAGCGAGGCGATTGCCTCCGCCGCGCGGAGTTACGGCGCAGAGATTCGCACCGACGCGCCCGTGGACCACGTGATGAGCAAGGGCGGCCGAGTACAGGGCGTCGTCCTCGGCGATGGCGCCGAGCTTCGCGCGAAGATTGTCGTGTCCAGCTTGGATCCCCGCCGGACGTTTCTCGAGCTGCTCGACCCCGGCGAGCTCCCAGGAGAGCTCGTCACGGCGGTCCAACGGTACAAGTTTCGCGGCTCCTCGGCCAAGGTGAATCTCGCGCTGGAGGCGCTCCCGAGCTTCACCAGCCTACCGGGTGTTGGCCCACACCTCAGAGGGGGGATCTCCATCAGCCCGAGCATCGACTATCTCGAGCGCGCATACGACGACGCGAAGTATGGCCAGTTCTCGCGGCGGCCATACATGGACATCGTGATTCCCTCGATGATCGATCCCAGCATGGCGCCACCAGGGAAGCACGTCATGTCGATCTTCGTGCAGTACGCGCCGTACGCTCTGGAAGGGGGCTGGTCCGACCAGCAGCGCGACCGCCTCGGTGAGACGGTGATCGAGACACTGGCCGAGCACGCGCCGAATATCCGGGCGGTGATTCGCCACATGCAGATCATCACACCAGCGGACATCGAGCAGACCATCGGCCTGTCGGAGGGGAACATCTTTCAAGGAGAATTGGCACTGCATCAGCTCTTCTTCTTGCGCCCCGTCCCCGGCTGGGCGCGGTACACCACGCCAATCCACGGGCTCTACCAGTGTGGCTCGGCGACACACCCTGGCGGCGGCATCATGGGCGCGCCGGGGCGTCTTGCCGCGCGCCAGATTCTGAAGGAGAGCGCCCGACCTTTAGGTCGGGCGAGCACGCGCAGAGGCTTTGCACGACATCACCCGCATGAACAAGATTTATGACGCGATCGTGATCGGCGCTGGCATCAATGGGCTAACCGCCGCCGCGTATCTAGCGCGTGCCGGCAGGCGCATCCTCGTGGTCGAGCGACGGGAGGTCCTTGGCGGCGTCGCCGCAGCCGAAGAGATCGCACCTGGATGTCGCGTGAGCCCCTGTGTGGACGATGTGGGATGGATTCCTCGACAGATGGTGCGTGAGCTCGACCTCCCGCGTCACGGCTTCGATGACGTGGCGCCGAGCACGCGCGTCGCCGCGGCACGCCGCGATGGAGGGTGGCTCACTTTCTCGGACGATGTTGCCGGCACGGCCGCAGCCTTGCGCAGGTATTCGCCGGCCGACGCCCAGCGATGGCCACTGTTCGCCCAGCAAATGGCGCCGCTGGCGGGATTCCTCGAAGCCCTTTACTCGTCGCCGGCGCCTCGGGTCGACGTGCGCTCGGCAGCGGATGCTTTCCGGTTACTCGGGGTGGGCCGTCGTTTGCGTGGCCTGGGAAAGCGGGGCATGGTGGAGCTGCTACGCACCGTGCCGATGGCGGTCGCAGAGCTGGTGGAGGACTGGTTCGAAGACCAGGCGCTGCAAGGTACGCTGGCGGCGGCGGCTGTCAAAGGCGTGCGCCAGGGACCGCGCTCACCGGGCACTGCGTTTCTGCTGCTGCATCGGCATGTTGGCGGGCGAGCGGGTATGTTCCATTCGCGGCCGCGCGTCCAAGGAGGCGCTGGAATCCTGGTGGCCGCCCTGGCGACAGCGGTCACCCATCACGGTGGAGAGATGCTCCGTGCTGCCGAGGTGACCGGAATTCGGGTCGAGCAAGGGCGCTGCCAAGGCGTTGTGCTAGCCGATGGCCAGGAGATTGACTCGGCCCTCGTGATCTCGAGTGCTGATGCGCGCCGCACATTCTTGCAGTTGATGGATCCCTGGCATCTGGATCCGACATTCGTCCAGGCCGTCCGTAATATTCGATACCGTGGCGTCACGACCAAGATCAACCTCGTGCTGTCGGCCCTTCCGCGCTTGCGCGATTTCAACGCCAACGGCAATGCTGCGCCGCTACCGGACATCGTGAGCATCGCACCGAGTATCGAGACCGTCGAGCGTGCATACGACGCGGCCAAATACGGCCAAGTCTCCGCCGACCCGTACCTCGAAGTGACGTTCCCTGCGGTCGCCACCGGTGTACCTAGCGCGAACGTGGACTTGTCCGCCGAAGCGCGAAGCGCGAAGGTGGACCGTGCGCTCCGGGTCATGTCGGTGCACGTGCAGTACACGCCCTACGACGTTCGCGGCAGCCTGTGGGACGAGGCAAGCCGCGACGCGTTGGGCAACAGCGTCGTCGGCCGGCTCACGGAGCTCATGCCGGATCTCCAGGATCTCATCGTGCACCGACAGGTGCTCACGCCGCGCGACATCGAGGAGACGTATGCCGTGACCGAAGGGAGCCTGAGTCACGGCGAGCTGGCCCTGGACCAGATTCTCTTCATGCGTCCCGTGCCGGGCTGGGCGGAGTATCGCACGCCAATCGAGGGGCTTTTCCTGTGTGGCGCCGCCTGCCATCCAGGTAACGGCGTGGCAGGCGGCGCGGGCCGCCTGGCTGCGAGGAAGGTGCTTGGGGAGTCTTGATGAGGAGATCGATGAGACTTCGTGTTGCAATGACGCTCAGCCTGTTCGTGACCGCCACACCAATCGCCCAGGAGCGCATGGAGGCGCCGGGCCAAGAGACGATCCGTCAGCAAGATCTGCGCGCAGACCTATTCTTTCTGGCAAGCGACGGCTTCCGCGGCCGGCTCACGGACACGCCCGAGAATGCGCTTGCGGCATCGTTCATCGAATCGCGCTTCGCGCGGCTCGGCTTGAAGCCGGCTGGCCCGAACGGGTCGTACTACCAGCGCTACAACCTCATGAAAGCCACGCTGGGTGAGGGGAATGCGCTCGACCTGCGGCGATCATCGTCCGCCGAGATCCACATGCGTCCCGGGCAGGACTACTACCCACAGCGCTTCAGCGCGAATGCCCGGGCGCAGGGAGAGGTCGTGTTCGCGGGATTCGGCATCACGTCGCCGGCCCATCAGTACGACGATTATGGTGATGCGGTTCGCGGCCGGATTGTGCTGGTGCTCGACCACGAGCCGAGGGAGCGCGACCCCAAGAGCCCGTTCGACGGTGTGGTGACGACGCAGAAGGCAGTGGCGATCGAGAAGGCGTTGGCTGCACAGGCGAAGGGCGCCACCGGTATTCTCTTCGTCGCCGACGTTCACAATCACCCGGAGGAGGAGAACTTCGAGTCGGAGTGGCGCAGCTATTGGCCGTCGGCGCCGCCGATCATCGAACGCTACACGCTGGCACGTTGGAGCGAGCGCGTACGCATCCCGGCGGCGCAGATCTCGCCCACGCTGGCGGCGACGCTGGTCAGTGGCACCGGCCGCACACTTGGCGATCTCGCGAAGAGTGCCGAAACGCCGAACGGCATAGAGCCAGTACCGCTGCCCGGTGTGGAGGTGAAGCTATCCTCATCTATCGATCACCATCTCGTGCCGGACCAAAACGTCGTTGCCTTGCTCGAGGGCGAAGATCCCACCTTGAAAGAGGAAGCGATCATCGTGTGTGCGCACTATGATCACAATGGGGCAGACGAGGGCGGAGAGGTGCTCAATGGTGCTGACGACAATGGGTCTGGCATCGTGGCGCTTCTGGAGATCGCCGAAGCGTACGTCGAAGCGGCCAAGCGGGGTCAGCGGCCGCGCCGGTCGATTCTCTTTGCCGCCTGGAATTCGGAGGAACGCGGGCTCCTTGGTGCGTGGGCCTACACCGAGCAGCCACTCATCCCGCTGGCACAAACCATCGCAGTGTTGAACATGGATATGGTCGGTCGGAACGAAGAGGTGCCGGTGGGCGGCGGGGGGCGCTTTCGTGGACTCGAAGTGCAGACCGCCCAGTCCAATGAGAACGCCGTGAACCTGGTGGGCAGCACGCGGGTGCCCGACCTTGCTGCTGAAGTGGAGCGTGTCAATCAGGACATTGGCCTAGAGCTCAAGAAACGCTACGACAACAATCCCTCGAACCTGCTCCGTCGCAGCGACCAGTGGCCGTTCTTGCAGAAGGGTGTCCCGGCAATCTGGTTCCACACTGGGTTGCATCCCGACTATCACACCCAGTACGACGCCCCCGAGAAGATCAACTACGGCAAGATGGAGAAGATCGCACGGCTGGTCTACCAGGTGAGTTGGCGTTTGGCGAACGCCGGCACGCGGCCCTCGCCGCCGACCATGCCGACCGCAGACGATGATGAAGCAAGGAGCGCTCGTGCTCAGTGAGCATCGGCATCGGCGGCGTGTCCAATTCTACGAGACGGATCTTGCCGGTATCGTGCACTTCAGTTGGTACTTTCGTTACATGGAAGAAGCGGAGCACGCGCTCTGGCGCACGGCGGGTCTCAGTGTTGCGCCACGCGGCTCCGAGATTGGCTGGGCGCGCGTCTCGGCGACCTGTGACTTCCAGCGGCCGCTCCGATTCGAAGAAGAGTTCGAGGTCTGGATTCGTGTGGCAGCGGTCACCCGCAAGACGATCAAGTATGTGTGTGAGGTCACTCGAGGCGATACGAAGATCGCAGAGGGATCGATGACGGTCATCTGTGTGCGAATGCGTCCCGGCGAGGCAATCGAAGCCATCGATATTCCATCGGAGATCACCGCGCGCCTCCGGGTCTCACAACCGGCGGGAGGAACAGCGTGAGAAAAAGGAGGCGCGATGCAGTCGTTCTGTTGGACGCTCTTCCGGCGATCGACTGGCTCTGGGTAGCCGGACGAGGACGGATCACGATGTTGGGAGGTCGAGCTTCAGGATTTGCTGTCGGTCGCGTGCATAGAGAGATGCACCGACGAGCGACGGCGCCGTCCACGCCCGGTTGGTCAGCACCTCCGCCCGCGCGAGCACTGCGAGACCCGCTCGCGTCGCTTCGGCCAGCCCCAAGACCCCGTCCTCGTCGAGGATGACGAGCCTGCCGCCGGCGTTCAGGAGATTCGCACGGCTGAAGCTGCGATCCTGCCAGAGCACCTCGCCGGTCTTGACGTCGATCGCGGTCAGCGGCGTCGGGCCGAAGTCCCCGCTCGACCCAACGATGAAGTCGTCGAGCCTGATCACCGTGCCGATGTGGACGCGCAGGCGGTTGGTGAACCACCGTTCGTCGACGCGTGTGCTCGTCCCGTTGCCTCCCAGTTGGAGCATCCGGGAGCCACCGTTGTAAGCAGAGGTCACGAACAGCAGGTCGCCGGGGCCCCAGAGCGGCGTGCTGATGTTCATGTCGCCGCTGGTGTCGTGCGGGTGGCTCCAGAGCAGCCTCCCGGTCGCGGGGTCGAGACCGTTGACATCCATCCCGCCGAAGGCGACGAGCTGCGTCTCTCCATCCACATCGATCAGGATGGGCGATGCCTGCGAGATGTTGAAGTCGCCGCTCTTCCAGACGACCTCTCCCGTGGCTTGGTCGAACGCCATGACCGCCTGCCCCTTGCCTCCCGCCATGACAAGGATGGTGTCGTCGTAAGCGAGGGGACTCGACGAGATGCCGGCCTTGATCGCTGGCCTGATGAGGCGCTCCTGCGCACCAAAGTCCTCGACCAGATCGTGCGACCATTCCACCTTCCCGGTCACCTTGTCAAAGGCGTAGAGCTGATTGTTGGTGCCTACTGTGAAGAGGCGCCGGCCGATGATGAGGGGGGTCGCGTACGGTCCTGCGCCGAACTTGAAGTCCAACGGACGCGAAGGGTAGCGGTGCTCCCAGATTGTCTTACCCGTCGCCTCCTCCAAGGCGACGACGATTTCCTCGTCTGCCCACTCCTGGCCGGGCTGCGAAGGCGCCGGACGATACATCGTGTACAGCCGCCCCTCGTCTACGAGAATGGCCGAATGGCCGTCTCCGAGCGGCCGGCTCCACACGCGCTGCGGACCTTCGGCGGGCCAACTACTGGCGAGCGACGGCGACTGTACGACAAAGTTTCGCTGCGGGCCGCCCCACTGGAGCCATCCATCCGTGGCCGCTTCGCGTTGTCCGGCCGCGACAAGAGTCAAGGCAGCAGTGAGGATGCAGCCGGCGGCCGCAATCACGTGCGTGCGCGATCCAGTCCGATCTTTCCGCATATCGTCGACTCCTCACCACACGCACCTCACCGTAGCGCACCGACGCGAGGCCAGCCATCCTCCCACACCATCGTCGAGATCTGCAACGCCGATCCGCGCCCGCGGCCGGCGCCGTAATACGCGTGGAAGAAGAGATAGTCCTGCCCGTCATCCTGCAAGACCGCCTGATGTCCAGGTCCACGCCACGTGTCGGTTGTCGCCTCGATGACCAGTGAGCCGCCACCTTCGGTCATGCTGCGGCCGGTCTTGTCGACGTAGGGCCCAGTCACGAGACGCGAACGCCCAACCACCACGCGGTACGTGCTTTTGGGACCGCGGCAGCACCGATCGAACGAGACGAAGAGATACCAGTAATCACCCCGGTGCACGATGAACGGCGCCTCCACGGCCCCATTGGTTGGCTGCTGGCGTGGCCGGCTACTCAACGAGTGCATCGTCGTGTCGCTGGTCGAGAGCTTTCCGGTCGCGGGATCGACCCGTCTCATCTTTATCCCGTCCCAGAAGCTTCCCCACGCGAGCCACGCGCTCCTCTCGTCTTCGATGATCAAGTTCGGGTCAATCGCGTTCCAGTCGTCCCTTGCCTCGTATGAGCGCAAGACCATGCCCTCGTCTTTCCATCCGTGGCTGGGGTTGGTCGCGTCGAGGGTGGGCGTCGTGAGCAAGCCAATCGCCGAGTCGCGACTGCCGAACGACGAGATGGAGTAATAGAGATGATACCTGCTGTTGAAGAGCGCGATGTCGGGTGCCCACGCGTTCCTCGCGCGGGGGATCGCATCGGTCGCCCACGACGGCAGCGATTCGAGCACGTGACCAGCGAGCTTCCAGGACCTCAGGTCATCCGACGTCCGGATGGGGATCACCCCTTGGCTCGCGCGGCCGCCCGTGCTGAAGACGTAGTACCTGTCTTGCGCCTTGATGACCGCCGGATCGTGCACGCCGGCGACATCCCCTTGGAGTGTCAGGAGCTCTGGGGACGGCGCCGCTGCCGTGTCTCGGTCGTCGAGTCCCACGACAACCGCAATGAGCATCGCCGCGCTGGCGATCGTGCGCGTTCCGAGGTGACGCATGGCCGGCTCCTCGCGTAGATGTTATACCGCGCCGCAAGCGTACGGACGAGCAGGAGCGCGATGTCAATCCTTTGTCGACGATTACGCATGGCGCCTGGTCTGCGCGGTCGTGCTCTCGCAGGCGAGCCCCGCGTTAGCGGCTCCCAGATCCGCAGTCTCCTGCCTCGCGTCCGATTTGTTCAAGACCGTGAAATAGTATCGGCGCATCCTACGGTCTGGAGGCAGCATGATCAGTAGGCGCGAATTTCTCGGCGTGGGGCTCGCCGCAACGGCAGCCCAGGCCGGTGGCCTGGGGCGCCAGAGAGGATTCCAAATGGCTGGACCGTACCAGTCACGCACAATCAGCGTGACCGTGAATCGCAATCACCGCGAAGCGTACGACTTTGCCTCGATGCCGGAGAATATGCACAGATGGGCTAGTGTCCTGTCTCAAAGGTTCGTTCGCAAAATCGCTTGACCTTGTCGAGGATCGCGTCGGCG